>CAWVTO010000092.1:0-8061 GCA_963932895.1 uncultured bacterium | reverse complement strand
GGAAGCTCAGGCCGTCTATCCACGTATACATTTACTCGAGAATGGCAAAAAAAATGGACTCGGAGGGGCGTATATTGCAGGATTTAGATGGTGCTTAGCACGCGATTATGCGTATATTTTTGAGATGGATTGTGATTTTTCGCACAACCCAAACGACTTGGTTAGGTTGCATGCTGAATTGCAAAAGGGTGATTGCGACTTGGTGGTAGGGTCCAGGTATGTTGGGAATGTAGTAAATGTGGTGAATTGGCCGATGAGTCGAGTACTACTTAGTTACTTTGCCTCAGCATATGTACGTTTCTTTACGCGAATGATGTTGGCAGATGCTACTGCTGGTTTTGTAGGCTATTCCCGCAAACTGCTTGAGACTATAGATTTGAAGCGAATTAAATTTAAGGGTTATGCGTTTCAAATAGAAATGAAGTATACAACTCACAAGCTTGGTTTTGCTATTAGAGAGATTCCAATCATATTCACGGATAGAACCGAAGGAGTAAGTAAAATGAATGGTGGGATAATAAGAGAGGCTCTTATTGGAGTAATTCAGCTGCGATTTAAATCGATACGACCTCAAACTTAAGTATTCTTCTTGGCTCCTTGGGTTGTCGAGGTTTACAAGAGTCAATATTCTAGATATTATTAAACAAAAAAAAGCCCTTATCGTTAGATAAGGGCTTTTTTTGATAGGAGTACTTCTTATGCGAGTACTACTACTTTATTATTTAAGACTTCAACTATTCCGCCAGAGACATCAAAAGTCTCTTCGCCAGAATCAGTGCGAACCACAACCGTACCCTTATCCAAACTGGATATGAGCGGGGCGTGATTTGTCAATGCTTCAAAGGAACCTCCACTGCCGGGCAACCTCACCGAGATTGCTTCGCCGCTGAATAGTACCTTATCTGGTGTTATCACTTCTACTATCATTATGCGTTAGCTTCAGCTATCATTGTCTTTCCTTTTTCGATAGCCTCTTCTATGCCACCTACTAGGTTGAACGCTGCTTCTGGATATTCATCCACTTCGCCATTCATTATCATATTGAAGCCTTTTATGGTATCTTGAATATCTACGAGACAACCTTTTAGGCCAGTAAACTGCTCTGCTACGTGGAAAGGCTGAGAAAGGAAACGTTGTACACGTCTAGCTCTAGAAACAGCTAGTTTGTCCTCTTCACTTAGCTCATCCATTCCAAGGATGGCAATAATATCTTGGAGCTCTTTGTATCTCTGTAGCAATTCTTTAACACGTTGTGCAGTTTCGTAATGCTCAGCACCTACTACATCTGGAGTAAGAATACGTGATGTAGAATCCAGTGGGTCTACCGCTGGGTAGATACCTAGAGAAGCCAAGTTACGAGAAAGTACTGTAGTTGCATCTAAGTGAGCAAAAGTGGTTGCTGGAGCTGGGTCTGTAATATCATCTGCAGGTACATATACTGCTTGTACAGATGTAATAGATCCTCTGTTCGTAGAGGTAATACGTTCTTGCATGACACCCATTTCTGATGCTAACGTAGGTTGGTAACCTACTGCAGATGGCATACGTCCTAGAAGTGCTGATACCTCAGAGCCTGCCTGCGTAAATCTAAATATATTATCTACAAAGAAAAGAATATCTCTACCGCCTGATTCCTCGTCACCGTCGCGGAAATACTCTGCAATAGAAAGACCTGTTAGAGCTACACGTGCTCTTGCTCCTGGAGGCTCATTCATTTGACCGAATACCAAGGTAGCTTGCGATTTTGCTAATTCTGTTTTGTCTACTTTGGATAGATCCCATCCGCCTTCTTCCATAGACTCCTCAAATGCTTTACCATATCGGATTACACCCGATTCTATCATCTCTCTAAGCAGGTCATTCCCTTCACGGGTTCTTTCACCTACCCCAGCAAATACAGATAGTCCGGCATATGCTTTTGCGATGTTGTTAATGAGTTCTTGTATAAGTACTGTTTTACCTACTCCGGCTCCACCAAACAAACCAATCTTACCACCTTTAGCGTATGGCTCAATTAGGTCGATTACTTTAATTCCGGTGAACAATGGCTCTGCAGATGTAGAAAGATTTTCGTACAAAGGTGGATCTTGGTGTATTGACCTTCCATTTGCTTTGTCCAATTCATCTATACCATCTATTGCGTCTCCTACTACATTCAGTAGGCGGCCTTTTAATGCCTCACCTGTTGGTACGAGTATTGCGTCTCCTGTGTCAGTTACTACTGCACCTCTTACAAGGCCTTCTGTAGACTCCATAGAAATGGCTCGTATCGTATTTTGGCCTAAGTGTGATTGTACTTCTAATACTACTTTAGTTCCGTTGTCTTTGGTAACGTGCAGTGAGTTGTAAATTTTGGGTAATATTGAACCTTCTTGGTCGAATGCTACGTCCACCACTGGTCCGATTATTTGTGATATTTTTCCTGTGTTTGCCATGTTCTGTTTAGGCTTATTTTAGTTATAGTGAATGCAAATGTAAGTTTCATTATTATGTGGAGGCATTCCAAATTATACATTTTCAACATCAGAGGAGTGTCATTTTTATTCCAATTATTGGAATAAATTTGGATATTGACAATTGACAATTGACATATGAAAGACAATTTTAACGTATTTGTAGTAGAGGATGATGAGTTTTATGCCGATGCATTGGAGTATCATCTCTCGCTAAATCCCGATATCACCGTAACCAAGTTTACAAATGCAAAAGATTTTCTCAATAATCTTGATATGATTCCTGATGCAATTACCTTGAGCTCTTCGTTGTATGATATGTCTGGAATGGTTGTTCTAAAAAGAATAAAAAAATTTAATCCCAGTATTCCTGTGATCATGATTTCTGACCAAGATGACACTAAGGCAGCAATCTCTCTTCTCAAAGAGGGGGCGTATGACTACATTCTTAAAGATGAAGACACCAAAGACCATATTTGGGATATAATGAAGAATATTCGTGGGAATACAGGTCTCAAGAAAGAGATGCCTGTATTTAGTCAACAAATTAAAAGGGAACATGACTTCAGTACAAGTATTATTGGTAGTAGCTCATCTATGGACAGGGTATTTACCATGATAGAGAAGGCAGCGAAATCTAATATAACAGTATCCATAACCGGTGAGACGGGTACGGGTAAGGAAGTGGTAGCAAAAGCTATTCATAATAATTCATTACGTGATAACAAACCGTTTGTAGCAGTGAATATTACAGCTATACCTTCCGAGCTTATTGAGTCTGAATTGTTTGGACACGAGAAGGGATCCTTTACTGGTGCCAATGCTCGAAGGGTTGGTAAGTTTGAAGAGGCCGGAGAAGGAACAATATTTCTAGATGAGATTGGGGAGATGAGTATCAATATGCAAAGTAAATTGCTACGCGTACTGCAAGAGCGTGAACTTACACGAGTAGGGGGCAATGGTATGGTGAAAATAAAATGTAGAGTACTAAGTGCTACACACAAAGATATGGCAGAGGAAGTGCGTAAAGGCAACTTTAGAGAGGACCTGTACTATCGTCTTTTAGGTTTGCCAATTATTCTTCCACCTCTGAGAGAACGAGAGAATGACACCTTATTATTGGCTAGGCATTTCATGGATGAGTATGCCAAAGAGAATGGTGTAATTAAGCTTAGACTGACTAGCGAAGCTAAAAACAAGCTAATAAAGTATCCCTGGCCGGGGAATATACGCGAGCTGAAAGCTGTGCTAGAATTGTGCTGTGTAATGACTGATAGTGCTGAAATAGATGCAGAGCACATTACATTTAATAGTGCTGGGTCAATTGATTCACTGTTGCAAAATGAGATGAGTTTAGAAGAGTACAAAAACAAAATAGTGAAGTACTACCTCGATAAGTACAATAATGACGTAGTAGATGTTGCAAAACGCCTTGATATAGGCAAATCTACTATTTACAGAATGTTGCAAGAAGCAGTAGGGGCATAATCATAATTAGCTCCGCGTAAACCGATGAAGTGGGGATATCCGTATACCATTCAAAAGGATCTTCATAATCAACTCATGTTATGTCTCGGGAAATCATCTTAAATGTTACCGAAAAAAACGAAGAAGCTTGATGTTAATAAGGAGTGTTACCTATTTGCTCAACTTATTCTTGTACATCCCTACGGCGTTATTCAGTCCGTAGTATAGTGCGTCTGATATAAGTGCATGACCAATAGATACTTCCAACGTATCGGGTATTTCAGTTGTAAAGTATTCTAAATTTTCTAAGCTTAGATCGTGACCTGCGTTAATGCCAATTCCAAGTTCTGTAGCTCGTTTTGCAGCAGCCTTATAGGGAGCTATAGCTTCTGCTCTATTAACTGCATACTTGCTAGCATAGGCTTCTGTATAGAGCTCTACTCTATCTGTTCCACACGATAGAGCTGCATCTATTTGTTCTACTACAGGGTCTATAAATACGGATACGCGTATTCCTTCATTTTTAAATCGCTTTATAATTGGAGAGAGATAGTCTTTTTGATGTATGCAATCCCAACCAGCATTACTCGTGACCACATCTGGCCCGTCAGGTACCAGTGTTACTTGTGTTGGTTTTATTTCCAGTACCATATGTATAAAATCCTCACTGGGGTAGCCTTCTATATTGTACTCTGTTTTTACAGTCTCTCCTAGTCCATAAGCATCTTTTCGGGTAATGTGCCGCTCGTCTGGTCGTGGGTGTACAGTGATACCCTCCGCTCCAAAGTTTTCTATATCGATTGCTGCTTGCAGTACATTGGGAGTATCTCCACCTCGAGCATTTCGTATGGTGGCTATTTTGTTGATGTTCACACTTAGTTTGGTCATTTTATTATATAGCGTATTTGTAGCGTAAATGTTTGTCTTTTACTGCCAGTTATTTCTTCTAGGCTAGTTCCTATTGAGTAGTCTTGTGTTAGCGAATTTAGGGGAACATCATGTTGGGTATGTGCGTACCTAAACCATAGGTCTAGATTTCGAGTGGCTTTATATCGAGCCAAGGCATAAAAGCGTAACCCCGTAAATCCGTGTGTAAATAGCGGATAGTCATACAAAGGAGTTTGCTCAAAACTGTATATGCGATTTTGAAATTGTTCTATCATACTATATGCTACTCGCCCACTTAGTTGCAAGGAACGTCCAAATGGCTTGAAAACAATATCCTGATATACTAAACTTCCAAAACTACGCTCATTACCCTCTTTGTATCTGCTCCATTCTATGCGGCTTCGCAGACTTACACCTTTTGCAACGGTGTAATTCATATGCAGTCTATGACGGCTCAAGGTCTCGTTTGCGAGTTGTTTGATGTTCTCTCCAGCAATATCTGATTGCTTCGTCTCCGTTCTATATCTATAATATGCAGTAAATTGCTTGCTAGGCTTGTACTGTAGCTCTACCCAGAAATCATTGCCACCTGTAGGTGCAATGCTTTGAAAACGTAACCACGGGAAACGGAATAGATCATAGTAACCCAGTAGCGAAATTCTTGCAGTGATTTTAGCTTCAAAACCAGTATAAAAACCTTGCTCATTTGCTGCATTACTATTCTCACCAAAACCATTCGTTTGGAGGGTAATGAACTCTTTATCGTATTTACGGTATACAAAACTAAGGTCTAACGCTCTGTTAAGGCTAAGAAGTGCTCCGTATACTTGGGAGATACTGTTCTCATGAGAACTATGACTCACTTCTCCATATAGATTCATATTGCGAAATACATAGTCATAGTACAACCCGTTTTTGAAGTATTGATTTCCTTTAAAATTGAACTGATTGTACGGTTGCTGGTTTGGTTGTAGTGTGGCACTGAGTTTCCTAAGGTAGTTAATAGTCCCTATTCGTCCGTGTTCACCTTTGTATTCTGCATATATTCCGGTTTGAAAATCGCTAACAGCGTCCTTATCTTCTATCTCACTCGCGGTACGGTGAAAACCGCCGTCTTCTTGTATATTGGTCACCAACTCGGGTTCGCTATTTACACCTTCGGTGGAGTCTGATAGGGTAACGGTATTGCCGTCTATGTTTTTGTATGAGGCAAATACACCAAACTCAATTTTATTTAGAGAAAGGGCTACGGCTCCTCCACGCAGGTATGCGTTTTCTCTAAGCGATCGATATGCTCCGAAACCATTGAAATTTCTTTTTGAATTGGTAATGATACTTGATTTGCCAAAGGCTAAACCCGTACTAAGCGTAAGCCCTTGGCCAAAGTTGGCTTGAAAATCGCCTAGGTTCAGGGCCTTTAGTTTACCAATATCACGTGCGGCAAAGTAGAAGGAAAAGTAGTCATAACCCCAGGGATTTGAACCATTCAGGAACTGCTCGTCAGCATCCTTTTCCACGTTTACTCCAAAGGATATGTAGCGTTTATAGTCAAACCTGTAGCGTAGATTATTATAGATAGAAGAGCCTTGGTAATGATTCGTTTCCGAAGTAGTAATGGTATCGCGAGTAGTAAATCCCCTGTTTTTTGGTCTATTCGTTTCGGCTAAGCTGAGAAACTGGTGTTGCCCTTCCTTCCATATTTGCTTGGCATTACGCAAGCTTACGGCATTGCTTTTAATGTTAATGAAAGGAAGTAGGCCAGTTATGGTAGCTAGATCAAAACTAGGTAAAACTTGCAACTCGTGAAGGCTAATGAAATTACCAAATTTCTTGCGATGTTCAATTATTTGGAGCGACTGAAATCCTGTTAAAAAGGGAACGGCAAACAATGCTTTGGCATCTGCCTTATTGATATCCAGCGGGTTTTCGTAGTAAAAAAGAAGTTCGCTTGCAAATTGCTGTATATCTACTTCATCTATCGTGTTTTCAATATAGCGTTCTATGTATTCGTTTATTACAGGATTATCGGTTTGAGCGAGAGTTGCACAATAACAAAGAGATATACCAAACAACAGTCTAAAACGCATAGGTCATATTCAGAGATGGAGAAAAGCCCAATCGATTATGATATGCCGCGGCTACATCGAATTGCAATGCCTTCGATTGCCAACCAAAACCGAGTGCCACCGATTGATTGAGGCTAAATCCTCCACGTATTTTATATTTTTCTTTATTTAGTTCTAAGCCTACATTCAGGTCTGGTCGTTGTTCACTGGTTTGTAGGAAATCGCTATATAGTATTAGGTTTTCTGCAAGGGTATAGTCCATACCTAGTCTGTATTGGGCAGCCAAGCGTTCGCCGCTTGTTTTTGCTATAGTTGTTCGGTTAGGATTAAATAGGGAAAATCCTGCATTCAACTTTTCGCTTATCTGGTAATATAGTCCTGCATTAAAGGTTAGTAAAGCCGTATTTTGATAATAGGCATTGGTAGAGGCAAAAATGTGATAGTTGACTGAAACACCTACGGATACGTTCTCACTCAATTTTTTTGCTACTCCAAGTTGGGCCTTTTGTTCTGTAAAATCTGAGAATGGAGAGATGCGATATGCAAAACCTATGCTAGCAAGTGAGCTTGTGATATTACCTGCAAGCATAGCTTGCGAGTATTCGGGTAGTCCAAAGCGATTACCTGCATTCAGGCTTATTTCATCAGCAACAAAGGCCAGCACTGCTGCGTTATTTTCTATAGCAAAAGCATTGAAGTACGTACTCGATGCTCCACCTAGAGAGAGAGAGAGGGCGTTATTAGGCGGTGGCACAATGGCAAGGGCCGAATGGGTAGTTATTGCTATTAGTATGAAAATTAGTGTTCGCACTTTGAAATAATAGGGGTAGTAAACTATATCTCTTTTTTAAGCTTGGTTAAGAAGTGTTTAATATTTTGCAATTTTTCTATTACCTCTACATTAGAGTCAATATTTTTCTTGTCAGCCTTTATCTTATCCTTCGCACCTTGCAGGGTATGGCCTTTTTCCTTTACGAGGAGATAAACGCGTTGGATTTCTTCAATGTCCGCGGTAGTATAAAATCGTTTACCTCTAGCGTTTCGTTTTGGGTTTATAGTGTTGAACTCTGTTTCCCAATAGCGGAGTAGTGAGCTTGCTACATCAAGATGTTTTGATACCTCAGAAATACTGTAATACAGTTTACCTTGTATTAAGGTCATTAGTCAAAAGACTGATTTGGATTTGA
>CAWVTO010000091.1:0-8155 GCA_963932895.1 uncultured bacterium | reverse complement strand
GTACAAACCTTGCACGTTGTAATACCAAGTAAACTATAGGTTGAGGGCGGCTCGTTCGATTCTAGCTTGCTAGAAACTATAGAGGGTAGGTAGCGTAGATAAATGATAGGCTCTATTTGCTTCGGCAGATTAGACAGAACCCGGCTTATAGTTTTGCATTTTTTTTAAAGGACTAAATAAATAAAGTAGACCAGTTATGGCAAGAATTTTAATTGTAGACGACGAACAAAGCATACGAGAAACACTCAAAGAAATCTTAGACTACGAAGGGTATGAGGTAGAAGAAGCAGCCGATGGTGAAAAGGCTCTTTCGCTTATCAAGAAATTCAACTATGACGCAGTATTGGCAGATATAAAAATGCCTAAGCTAGACGGTCTTGAGTTGCTCGAGAAAGCCAAAGAGATAGCTCCTGAGCTTCCCATTATTATGATAAGCGGCCATGGCACTACTGAAACAGCGGTAGAAGCCACCAAAAAAGGAGCCTTTGATTTCATAAATAAACCACCTGATTTAAATAAATTACTGATTACCGTAAGGAACGCAGTAGATAAGAATAGCTTAGTCATAGAGACGAAAGTGCTAAAACGCCAAATCACAAAAACACGTGAGATCGTAGGCGATGCTCCAAGCATAAAGAAGATAAAGAAAACCATAGAGAAGGTAGCACCTACTGATGCTCGTGTTATGATAACAGGAGAAAACGGTACTGGCAAAGAACTGGTAGCTCGATGGATACACGAAAGAAGCAACCGTGCAGACAAGCCGCTCATAGAAGTGAATTGTGCTGCAATACCAACTGAATTGATAGAAAGTGAATTATTTGGTCACGAGAAAGGCTCCTTTACCTCTGCACACAAGCAGAAGCTAGGCAAATTTGAGAAAGCCAATGGAGGAACGCTTTTTCTAGATGAGATAGGTGACATGTCCCTTTCTGCACAAGCTAAGGTATTGCGTGCTCTTCAAGAAAATAAAATAACCCGTGTAGGTGGCGAAAAAGACATAAATGTAGATGTACGCATAGTTGCCGCTACGAATAAAGACCTAATGCAAGAAATTGCAGATGGTAACTTCAGAGAAGACTTATACCACCGTATATCTGTGATTGTAATACACGTACCTACGCTAAACGAACGTGTAAGTGATATACCAACGCTTGCAGAAAAGTTTATGGAAGAAATCTGTGAGGATAACGGCATAAATAAGAAACAAATCACTGCAGGAGCTATGGATGCTCTTAAAAACATATATTGGAGTGGTAACATACGTGAGCTAAGAAACATCATTGAACGACTCATCATACTTTGTGATAACAAGATAACAGAGGACGAAGTTCAGCTATATGCAAACAACGGCAAGAAAAGACCTGGAACCATAGATGCTATCACTGAATTCAATCGTTTTCAAGACTTTAAAGACTACGCTGAACGAATGTTTATTGACGCCAAGCTGAAAAAGAACAATTGGAACGTGGCCAAAACTGCTGCTGAGATTGATATACAACGGAGTCATTTGTATAACAAGATAGATAAATTTGATCTAAAAAGAGATAAAAAATGATCGGTACAGATGTTGCCCAAGTAGCATCTCTTCTGTCTCAAGGTCAACTGGTAGCTATTCCTACCGAGACGGTATACGGTTTGGCAGCCAATGCTCTAGATCCTCAGGCCGTTTCAGAAATTTACAGGGTAAAAAATAGACCTCAGTTTAATCCTCTAATTCTTCCCTGTGCCAGTATCGATGATGCAAAAAAGTATGTAAAAGACTGGCCTGAGGAAGCACGTTTACTTTCAAACTCATTTTGGCCGGGAAGTATCAGTTTCTTATTGCCTAAAAGTGCACTTGTACCGGATTTAATCACATCAGGCTCTAGCCATGTGGTTATAAGAGTGCCCAATCATCCACTAACACTGGACTTACTATCGCGGTTAGATTTTCCGCTTGCAGCCCCTAGTGCCAATATATCAAATACGGTAAGTCCAACTACAGCTCAGCATGTAGAGAGTGCTATAGGTAGCCAAATTGGATACGTTTTAGACGGAGGCCCTTGCACCATAGGTCTAGAGAGTACCATCGTAGCATTTGAAGACAGCAGTGTCGTAATACTAAGAGAAGGCGGAATTTCACAAGAAGACATTGTTGCTCTTGGTTTAAAAGTGAAAGAAAACACCCGTAAAGAGATACAGTCTCCTGGACAATTAAAAAGGCACTATTCCACAGATAAACCTTTGTTAATAGTGAAGAATATCCAAGATTGGGTTGATCAAAACCCGGATAAGAACGCTATCGCTCTACTTTACGAAGAAAAGGAAATATCGCTACCCCGTATAGTACTGTCTAAGAATTACAATCTTGGAGAAATAGCCAATTCTCTTTTTAGTGGTATGAGAGAGGCAGACAAATCAAATGCAGATATCATATTGGCAGAACCCATAAAGCCACAAGGCATAGGACGTGCGATTGCTGACAGGCTTGATAGGGCTCAGTTTTAAGTATATACCCCCGCAGAATACCTTTTTTTTATCATCCTTCTGAGTATTTTTTTTTTTGGTAATTAACGCAGTAAAATGGCTAATTATTGATCCAAAAAAAAAGACCCTCTACCTAAGTAGAGAGTCTTTGTACCCGGAGCCGGGGTCGAACCGGCACGCCTTGCGGCATCGGTGTTTGAGACCGACGCGTCTACCAATTCCGCCATCCGGGCATTTGGTAATAGGATAATCTATCTCGACTACCTTATTGCGGTGCGAAAGTATTCAGACTTTCTTTTAATCGCAACACATACTTCTGTTTTAAATAAAATTCTTTTATTTTTTTCAAAATACCTGTTCGTTCTGTGTTCTGAAAATCATCTGCTTGCTGAGCGAGTTCCTTTATTTTTTTACTCCACTGGTCTGCTAGTGCACCTACTTTCTTGTCTAAAGCAACTAGTTTAGTAGCATCAAAATCCATCTTGAGATCCATTATCTCTTCATTTAGATCCATCATCTCCATCAAAAAATCTGGAGGCAGTTTATTCCACTGTTCCTCGAGCAGACCATTTAACTTAAGAATGTAGTACACTCTAGAGCCAAAACTCTTTAAGACCTTGTAAGCAGTATTGTTTTGACTAGTAATGTCCATAGCTGCGTCATAACGCACCTCATCTTCGATAAAAAAATCGGGATGATTTTCCTTACTTAGCTTTAGGTACTGCTGTTTTAGTTGCTGCTCATCAATAAAAAATCGCTCTTTAATTTCGTAAAATTCAAAGTGACTTTCCATCGCGAACTCTAATTAAAAATAGCGTTGAAGAAATCAATAAATATAATGAAACCCATAAGAGCAAACAGAATTACCATACCACTTACCTGAAAGTAGTACATTACCTTCTCTGGAAGCGGCTTACGTCTTACCATTTCAACAAGCAAAAACAAAACATGTCCACCGTCTAATGCAGGTATTGGCAATAAGTTCATAAAGGCTAGAATGAAGGATAACATACCTGTTATCTCCCAAAAACGTTGCCAGTTCCATGTAGCTCCAAATATTTTTGCAATACCAAGCGGTCCACTTACAGACTTTACAGGATTCAATTTCCCTTTGAACATTAGGCCAAAAGCATTGATATTATCTGCAAGTGCAGAAAGTCCTTTTTTGGTACCAGCAGGAAAAGACTCAATAAAACCGTATTCGGTGATTTGTGCTTGAGCTAACAATGCCACAGGGCCCACAAGGCCAACACCTATACTTCCTGCCGTATCTAACTCAGTAACAAGACCAACTGTATCGTTGCCTCTTAGAACCGCTATATTTACTTTTTCGCCTTTGTGACCAGCTAGTGCTGTTTGCAGTTGGTCGTAGTAGTATGCAGGTGCACCTTCTACAGATATTGGAATATCTCCTTTCTGAAAACCTCCTGCTATAGCAGCTTCTGTCACCGCAGTATCTATCTGTGCAACCGTTCTATAGCTAAATAGACGCTGTCCTTTACTCTCCAATAATGCTTTGCTTAGTTCTGGTGATATTTGGATAGATATTGTCTCTCCGTTTCTATCCACTTCAAAAACCAAGGAATCACTTTTGAGTACTATTGCTGGGTTTGCATAATCTCTAAACTTTTCTCTTTCCTCTCCATTTACAGTCAGTAATTTATCTCCAGACTCAAAGCCTGCTTTTGTACCAAAATCCGTAACCACAATACCATGAGCATCGTTTACCGCTTGAGCGGGCAACCATGTATCACCGTAATGCCATAGAGCTAATGAAAATATGATAATTCCCAGGATAAAATTTACGGTTACACCACCCACCATAACGATGAGTCTCTGCCAAGCTGGTTTGCTTCTGAATTCATGATCCTCTGGTTCTGAACCCAATTGATCTTGGTCTAGACTCTCATCTATCATACCACTTATTTTAACATAACCACCTAGCGGTAACCATCCTATACCCCACTCAGTATCTCCTATTTTCTTACTAAAAAGCTTAGTGCCCCAAGCATCAAAAAATATGAAGAATTTTTCTACCCGAATACCGAAGCTTCGTGCTGATATGTAGTGTCCCCATTCGTGAAGTGATACTAGTATTGCTAAGGCCAGAATAAGCTGACCTGCCATTATTAATGTTCCCATTGATTACTCTTTTTAAATCTCAAAATAAGTGTGCGAAAATAGCTTTTTATGCTAGAATGATGCGGTCCAATTACTACTAATGGACAAAGGCAATTAATTCTACGGTAAAGCTACTAAATGATTATCCCTTTATTGCAAAACTAGTACTGCCTACGTGTTTTATTGGCACATCTTCTTTTTCTAGTGTCACCTCCCACACATCGTCAGCAGACAAAGGCTTGAGCTCGTTCCAAAGTGCTTTACAGCACGTTTCTATGAGTTTGTACTCTCTCTTCATCACTGTGGTAATCACCGTATGAATTTCTTCATAGTTTACAGTATCCTCTATATCTTCCAACTGATCCTTCACGTTATTGTACGAAAATATGCGAACAGAAATGCCGTACATCCCTCCTATTTTTCGTTCCGTTTCATACCATCCGTGATTTGCTTTAACTCTGACCTTATTAATACTCAGTATTGTTTCTAAACTGTCTTGCATGTCGTATCTTATGTTGGGTAATAATTTTACATTTGCAAAGTTAGCAGAGATAATAGATGACTACGCAAGAAATAAACGAATTAAAGGAAGCAAAAAAAGGAAAGGACACTTTTGACCATCCTGATTTTTACAATATTGATGACCTTCTGTCTGAAGAGCATAAGATGGTGAGAGACAGCGTTCGCTCGTACGTGAAGCGTGAACTGTCGCCTATCATAGAAGAATGTGCCCAGAACAACTACTTTCCAAGTCACATTGTAAAACAAATGGGAGAGGTTGGTTGCTTTGGTCCACAAATACCTGCAGAGTATGGCGGCGGTGGTCTTGACTATATAAGCTACGGTATTGCTATGCAAGAGCTAGAACGATGCGATAGTGGTATACGTTCTACAGCAAGTGTACAAGGTTCTCTTGTGATGTATCCAATTCATAAATTTGGTAGCGAAGAACAAAAAAGAAAGTTCTTACCTAAGCTAGGTAACGGTGATATGCTAGGTTGTTTTGGCCTTACAGAACCAGACCACGGCAGTAATCCTAACGGGATGACAACTAGCTATAAAGAAGATGGTGATGACATAATACTGAATGGTGCCAAACTATGGATAAGCAACTCGCCACAAGCGGACGTAGCTGTAGTATGGGCAAAAGACCCTGAGGGTATTGTACGTGGAGTAATTGTAGAGCGTGGAATGGAAGGTTTTACTACTCCAGAGACGCATGGCAAATGGAGTTTGCGAGCAAGTATCACTGGAGAGCTTGTTTTTGACAATGTGAGAATACCAAAAAGCAACATTCTGCCAGGGGTAAAAGGACTCAAAGGTCCGCTTACGTGTCTTAACTCTGCTCGTTATGGTATAAGTTGGGGGGCTATAGGTGCTGCAATGGACTGCTATGAAAGTGCAAAAAAATATGCTGCTCAACGTCAACAGTTTGGAAGGCCAATAGGTGGTTTCCAATTGCAACAGAAAAAACTGGCAGAGATGCTAACTGAGATAACCAAAGCACAACTGGTGTGTTGGAGACTTGGCACACTAATGAATGAAGGAAAAGCTACTCCTGCTCAAATATCTCTTGCCAAAAGAAATAATGTAGAAATAGCCATGAATATAGCACGAGAAGCGAGACAAATGCACGGCGGAATGGGAATCACAGGTGAGTACCCTATGATGAGACATATGATGAATCTAGAAAGTGTAGTAACCTATGAAGGTACGCATGATATTCACCTACTCATATTGGGAATGGAAATAACTGGAGAAAATGCGTTTGTATAAAGGTATTGTTTTAGGACTAATTAGTATATTGGTGGGTTGTATACCTTCTAAAAGAAATACTGTACCAAAAAGCTATGACGTAACACCTGTACTATTGCACGCACGATCAGCCAAACAGGCAGATAGTATTGGGTTCAATATAGTACAAGGCATCGCAGAATTATTATATCCCAGAATACTGACAGGAGATATTCCTCTTTGGGAGCACAGTAGCAAACGACTCGTAGTGGGGCCAACTCAAATGCTAAAAATGGAAAAAAGGGCAGCGAACCCTTTCGTTAGTGGTACAGATATATTTATCCATGAGTATTGGAAATTATTCAAGCGGAATTTTGACTTTTCGGTGCAAGGCATCACTTTCACTGGTATGGGAAAAGACGGCAAAATTATCGACTATGGATATATAGATGGCCCAGATATAATAAGCCTACTCAAATCAGAACATATTCCAACGAATGTAAATGGTCCCGCTACTTTAACCTTTTGGGATGCATTGCACAGCAACACATTTGGATTCAATCTTGTCCAGTTCGGGGCCAATAATTTTAAAAACAACCCGAGAATGTCTCCTGCATTAAAACATCAAGCATTGTATGACAAGCGGATATATAGGGAGTTTTACGAATTGGAAAATACCAAACAAATTATGTACCGCGTACTTCCTCCAAGTATAAATTCAAATAAAGAAAACGCGGCATTTTACACTGCTATAGAAAAGTATGTGAATGCAAACAAGCAAACCATCTTGAATGCAGGAGGGGATGCTTACTTTTCTCATATATTCCTCAAGCATTGGACAATAGAAAACATTACCGTGAAAGAAAGTTGGAGTAAGTACAAAAATATACCACTTCAAAACCTGGATGAGTTAATTTTATTCATTGACAAACACGCTATCACCTTGTCTACTGAGCAGCTTAGAGAAATGACAGTACAGGTAAATCTACAGGGGTTAGAGGAATACTTAAGCGAAAAACGCTTCGATTTTTTACTAGAACAAATAAACAATCAAGAAATACAACCACAAAAATCTGAGGTATTTTATGAGGCACTACTCCGTAAACCTTGGAATAAAATCAATTACTAAATGACAAAAATAAAATTTGGAACAGATGGCTGGAGAGCCATAATAGCACAGGAATATACCACAGACAACGTAGCCCGTGTGGCATACGCTACTGCTCTATGGATAAAAGAACGCGGTGATAATCACACAGCAGTAGTAGGACACGATTGTCGCTTTGGGGGTAGACTTTTTACCGAGGTGACTATCTCAGTACTTATATCTCAAGGTATTAAAGTATATACCTCAGAAAACTTTGTATCTACACCAATGGTTTCTCTTTCTTCTCTAAACCACAATGCATATGCAGGTATAGTGATAACGGCAAGCCATAACCCACCCAGTTACAATGGGTATAAAATAAAAGCACACTATGGAGGACCAGCAGTACAATCAGAAATAGATGCTGTAGAAGCTAAAATACCGGATACATACGCATACACCACTCACTCATTTGCGGAGCTTATGAAGAATGATATGGTAGAAATTATTGATATGGAGCAGGAATACATGGATCATGTATATGCTAATTTTGATATAGAAGGAATACGCAACAGCGGCATAAAACTCGGTTACGATGCTATGTATGGTGCAGGTATGAATGTAGTACGTCGTCTATTTCCTGAGGCTACTCTTTTGCACGCAGATTACAATCCAAGTTTTATGGGGCAAGCTCCAGAGCCTATCGCACGAAACTTAAAACCATTTGCCGAGCTAATAGCCTCT
>CAWVTO010000090.1:0-8180 GCA_963932895.1 uncultured bacterium | reverse complement strand
ATTTATTGAGAGAATTGGTTCGTATAATCCGAACACAAATCCAGCAACAATTGATTTGAACTTAGACGATGCGGTTCGTTGGTTAAGTAATGGTGCAGTTCCGACTGACACTTGTAGAGCAATACTTTCTTACAAAGGTGTTTTGTATAAACACCACCTGAATAAGGGTGTAACAAAAGGTGCAATGACTCAAGATCAAGCAGATGCAAAATTTGCAGCTTGGATGGATGAGAAAAATGCTAAAGTAGCAACTAAGGCAGATGGCCTTACGAGCACTGCAGCAGAAAAAGCAGCTGAACAACACAAAAAAGAAGAAGAAGTACGTATAGCTCGTGAAAAAGCGATAGCAGAGAAGAATGCACCGCCAGAGATAGTAGCAGACGCAGAAGCGGCTGTAGAATCTGTCGAAGGTGAAGCAGCTCCTGAGGTAGTAGCAGAAGATGTAGTAGCTGAAGAAGCTCCTGCAGTAGAAGCGGCTCCAGAGGTAGTAGCAGAAGCTCCTGCAGTAGAAGCAACTACAGAGGTAGTAGCAGACGCTCCAGTTGAGGAAGCTCCAAAAACTGACGCATAAAGTAATAACACTACGCTATGATAATTAAGGATAGTCTGATATCTATAGGATACATCAGCCGTCCGCATAGCTACAAAGGTGAAATCCAACTTAGGTTGGAACGCAAAATCGTCTCGCTACAGCGGGACGATTTTGTTTTTATAAAAATGGATGGTCAGTACATCCCTTACAAGATAGAAAGCGTAAAAGGCAAACAAGAAGAGCCTGTCCTAAAACTTGAATTTGTAGAAACGTATGAGTATGCCCAAGAGATAAGTGGGAGCGAGGTGTATACAGACCAAGAAGTGTTGCCACAAGAATCTGAACTCACTTTTATTGGATTTGAGCTAATAGACAAAGAGTTAGGAACGATTGGGAAAGTACTAGACGTTCAAGAGATGCCCCAACAATTAATGCTCACTGTAAAATACAATGGTGAAGAGAAATACATACCTCTTGTAGAGGCATTTATAGACCATATTTCAGAAGAGAACAAAGAAATTTGGCTACAATTACCTAAAGGTTTACTTGATTTATAATGCATAGAATTGATATAATATCTGTACAGCCTAGGTTAATGGAAAGCCCATTAAATCATAGTATAGTTCAACGAGCCAAGGATAAGGGTATAGTAGAAATAGTACTCCATGATCTAAAAGACTACGGACTGGGAAAGTACAAACAAGTAGATGACACAGTATACGGTGGTGGTGCAGGTATGGTAATACGCTGCGAGCCTGTTTTTGATTGTATAGAAAAACTACAAGCCGAACGGGAATATGATGAGATTATCTACATGTGTCCAGATGGAGAAGTGTATAACCAAAGTGAAGCAAATCAACTCTCCCTCAAAAAGAATATTATAATCCTTTGTGGTCATTACAAAGGGATAGACCAACGCATACGTGACGAAATCATCACAAAAGAAATTAGCATAGGAGACTATGTGCTCAGTGGAGGCGAATTAGCAGCTGTAGTAGTAGCAGATAGTATCTGTAGACTTATACCTGGTGTAATATCTGATGAGGAGAGTGCTCTTACAGACTCTTTCCAAGACGGACTACTCGCTCCGCCAGTATATACTCGCCCAGCAGAATACCGTGGACTACACGTGCCAGAAGTATTGAAAAGCGGTCATTTTGGAAAAATAGCAGAATGGCGTGAGGAACAAGCCCTCAAAATTACCGAAGAACGACGTCCGGATTTACTGGATTAAGAAGCGATATAGTAATCGCTTGATACTTCGGGTCTAACCTCTTGCTCACAGTGTGAGCTCAGAAGCCTCCCTAAACAAGACATCTTTATCAATAGGCACAACACCAACTTGCTCACATACTATGCCTCCAGCGAGGTTGGATAAGGCAGCAGTAAGTTCATTGCTCACACCAGCAGCTACGCAGAGTGCGGCTACAGATAGTACAGAATCTCCAGCACCACTCACGTCCACAATTTTACGTGGATGAGCAGGTTTGTGTACCGTTTCTTCTGCGGTGTCTATGAGTATTCCATCTTCAGATAGGGTAGTCATGACTCTCTCTGCACCTAGTTTTTCTCGTACAATAGATGCGACATTTTTGATTTGTTCTAAGCCAAGTTTCTCCGTGATATTCTCTGCTTGCGTGAGTTCTTTTTTGTTGGGCTTAAAAAGGGTAACTCCCTGGTATTCAAAGAAATTATTAAATTTAGGATCTACTACTGTAGGTACATTGTGCTCTTTGCACAGTTGGATAACCTTGGTTATAAGAGTGGGTGATAGTAGTCCTTTGTTATAGTCCTGAAGTATAAGTACATCTATTTGACCAATTAGGCTTTTTACTGCTTGGTAAACCTGGTCTTCTACAGGTTCTTCTATTTCTTTGGTGTCTTCTTCGTCTATACGCAGCAGTTGATGGTTGTTCCCGATGATACGGGTTTTTACCGTCGTTATGCGGCTGTAGTCTGTTATTAAAGCATGGGTTACAAGTCCTTCTTTTTCGCAGAGATCCTTTAGCATTTGTCCATCTGCGTCATTCCCTTTTACAGAACAAATTATTGACTCTGCACCTAATGATTTTAGGTTGAGAGCCACATTGGCTGCCCCACCGAGTCGTTGTTCTTTATTTCTTAGATTTACAATAGGCACCGGAGCTTCTGGACTAATACGGGTAACTGCTCCAGAGAAATACGCATCAATCATTACATCACCTAGCACTAGTACTTTGGTGTTTTCAAATAGTTGAAATAAGTGACTTATGTTCATTGTTTCAATGCTTCTTTTAATCGTTTGGCTGCTTCCCTGAGTTCTTGTTCGCTACTTGCGTAGCTTATACGTATGTGGTCATCCATACCAAAGGCGATGCCAGGTACAGTACTCACAAGTGCGTTTTCTAGAATATAGCCACTTAGGTCCAAGCTATTGTTTATTTTAACTCCTCCAAGAGTCTTTCCGTAAAAAGAAGATACGCGAGGGAATAGGTAATATGCACCTTTTGGTTTGTCGAGTTCCATACCATCTATTTCTCCGAGTAGTGAGAGCATCATATCTCTTCGTTCTTTGTATTCTGCTACCATAGCATAAGTAGGCTTCAGATCACTATTCAGTGCTGCTACAGAAGCCCATTGAGCTATGCTGTTGGCTCCACTAGTAAACTGACCTTGCAGTATGTCGCATTTTTTTATTAGGGCTGCAGGACCTGCCATATAGCCGATTCTCCATCCTGTCATGGCAAAACCTTTGGCAACGCCATTTACGATTACCAGTTGGTCTTTTATTTCGCTGAATTGCGAGATACTCTTGTGCTCGTCTTCAAAAACCAAGTGCTCGTATATCTCATCACTTATTACAGTGATTTGAGGATTCTTTTTTATGAGTTCAGCTATTTTCTTGAGTTGCTCATCGCTCATCATACTTCCTGCCGGATTATTAGGGCTAGAAAATATCATTACCTTGGTATTGGGTGTTATTTTTTGCTCCAGTGCATCCAAGTCTATGGCAAACCCTTCTTCAAATTTTGATGGAACATATACGCACTTACCACCACTGTACTCGACCATAGCAGAGTAGCTTACCCAGTATGGGAGCGGTATGAGTACTTCGTCACCTTCTTGTACAAGGCATTGCATTATATTCATTAGGCACTGTTTTGCACCTGTACTTACCATTACTTCGGTAGCGGTGTAGTCTAAGTCGTATATTCTTTTAAGCTTATCGCAGATAGCTTGTTTTAGTTCTGGAATGCCACCTACTGGAGTATATTTCGTCTTACCATCGTTAATGGCTTGTATTGCAGCATCTTTTATGTGCTGCGGAGTATCAAAATCTGGCTCGCCAAGGCTCAGGTTTATCACATCTTTACCTTGTGACTTAAGCTCACGAGCTTTTTTGGCCATACCTATTGTTAAAGATTCCTCAACGCTATTGATTCTGTCGGTAAAATTCATTTCTATAGCGAAGTTATTACTTTTACATTTGCGAGGTAAACGAATGACAAATATTTTTAAAAAATTTTTATTTAGCTCTTTTCAGCGTGTTTGGTCCAAGTGGTATCCCAAGCACACAGAAGTAGCTTTGGATACTAAGCATGTGCAGCATTGCAAAGTGTTAGCGGACAGACTTGATATGTTGGATCTATTGCCTCAGAATGCTGTAATTGCCGAGCTTGGAGTAGAAGAGGGCCTATTTTCTAAGGAGATACTTGCCCGCTGTGTTCCTACACAACTCATACTGGTAGATACATGGCCAGATGCACGTATAAAAGCCACTTGTGTGACTAATGCTATGATTCCTGAAAAGATAGTAATGCACCACACTACTTCTGTAGAATACTTGAAATCTGTGGCTGAGAATAGTCTGGACTGGGTATATATAGACACCGATCATACTTACGCTACTACCAAGGCAGAACTAGAAGCCGCTGCCATAGCTGTAAAAAAAGAAGGATACATCTGTGGTCATGACTATACCAGCATAAGCTACTCAGGACTAAGGCGATACGGCGTAGTAGAAGCAGTCAATGAGTTTTGTGTAAACTACGATTACGAATTTATCTACCTCACTGCGGAGACCACTCGGCACATCAGTTTTGCATTGCGAAAAATTGGGAATTAGCCCATATCCTCCTGTCGTCCATCTGCATGCTTTGCAAATCGGCCTTTTTTAATGTCGTGTACATTATCATAATCGGGCCATGGCCACCCACCAAATCGGGTACGCTGGAACTCAGAATATGTTTCCCTTATTTCTTCTATAGTGTTCATCACAAATGGACCGTGTTGTACTACAGGCTCCGCAATTGGCTTGCCTTGTAAAACAAGAATCTTACACTCTTTGGCACCGGCTGTAAGTATAATATCCTCAGATCCCAATACATCTGCAGAGTGGTAGTGTTTTAAGGTGTGGTTGTTTACGTGTAGCACATCTCCAGCATAAAAGTAGATACTGCGGTTTATTCCTTTGCTCGCTTTTGGTAAAGTGTAAGAGCCACCTGCTTCCATACGTATATTCCAAATACCTACTTCATTGTCAACCTTTGCAGCCCATGAATCTGGCGGTGGAGTAGGAGCACTTTGGGTTTGTAGCGTCCCGGCTATTACTTCTATATGGGTTGTTTTCCCATGGGTATCTTTATGAGCAATCTTGGGTATTTGCTCATTCCATAGCATTTTAAAATGAGGCTCTACCATTTTATCGGCTTTGGGGAGATTGAGCCATATTTGAAAAAGTTCCATCGGATTTGTTTCATCTTGTTTCACCAATGGAAACATCTCTGCATGCTGTACGCCTTTGCCACTCGTCATCCACTGTACATCACCATCTCCATACCTGCCAGATGCACCCATAGAGTCGGAGTGGTCTACCATTCCTTTTCGCACTACAGTCACCGTTTCAAAACCTCGGTGTGGGTGTCCTGGGAAACCGGGAACAGTCTTGCCATGATACATTCGAAATCCATCTTTCATATGGAAGTCGTTTCCCATGTTTCTGCCGTTCAGAAGTGATTTGTCTGGACCCATCTCTGCATTCCCTTTGGGGTATGCATCTTCGTGATGCACACAAAAAAGAAATGGATCCTGAGTATCCCACTGAAAGCCAAGCGGTTTTATACGTAGAATTGGATTTGGTTTTTCGTCCGCGTCGTGGTTGGCCAATGCTGCTACAGGTGTACTCAGGATAGTACCACCTACTACAGTTGCCAATGCATTTTTTATAAACTTTCGTCGTTGATTTTCTTTAGACATAATATACGTGTACCTACACGCAATTATACTAAATAATATGTAGATAGATGGTACACCTTGACATTTGAGTTATTTTTGTTTGCTATTATATGCGAGTTATATCGACCAATATATCTGCTCCCAAAACAGTCGTTTGGAAAGGGAAAGAAGAACAAACGGGTATTTTCAAAAAACCAGTAGACGGTGGAATATACTTGGGCAATACCGATGTGGTAGATGATGCAGTAGTGGATAGAAAATACCACGGTGGCATAGACAAGGCCTGCTATCTTTTTAGTGCAGATGTATACGAAGAGTGGCAGGATAAATTTCCCGATGCGGATTGGAGTCTGGGTATGTTTGGCGAAAACCTAACAGTGGCTGAATTAGATGAGCGTAATATCTACATAGGTGATCACTACCAGATAGGAGAGGCCTTGGTTGAAGTATCTGAACCACGCGAGCCGTGCTACAAACTAGGCATACGATTTGGAACACAAGCGGTGCTCAAGCCATTTATCAATCAACCGCATTGCGGCGTATATGTGCGGGTGCTCAAGCAAGGAAAAGTAATGACGGGCGACGAACTAAGACGTGTAAAAAGAGTACAAGAGGATTTCTCTATGGCTCGTATTTACTGGCTGCGTTACCATGCCATGCAAGAAGACATTCCAGAGATACATCGAGCTTTGGAGGTGGATAGCTTAGCCGCTAGTGCTAAACGTGGGCTAAGGAAGCGGTTGGCGTTTTTGGGGTAGAATTGCAGTTTTATTTTATTATTCTAGGTCAAATTGAGCTTGTGTTTATTTCGAGAAGGAAGTAAATGGCAACTACCAAGTACCTGACTTACCGTGCTTATCCATTTATTTTTCATTTGTAGGTATTGTTTAAGGGCTACACTTTTATTGTAGATATCTCTCCATACATGGCTGCCACTTTTGCGAATATCAATTTAAAGCCTGCGAATATCAATCGGGTCGTGTTCTTATCCGCAGAAATACCTAATGTTATAGTGAAAATAGAAACAGCTTATATTTGGAGTTGTGTCTATGTTACCTAATAGTTTAAAAGATAGAAAAGAATGAAACCGTACACTAGTTCAATTGTTTTTGGGATCGCAATTGTAGTATCTTCAATTTTCCTGGGGAAAGCATATACAGATAGGAATAAAGTTGAAGGAGAAATTCAAGTAACAGGATTAGGGAAAGCAGATTTTTCGTCTGACTTAATAGTTTGGGAAGGTAGATTTGGATCTCAAAATATTGACTTAAAGCAAGCATATTTGACTTTGGAAGAAAATAAATCTAAGATAAATGAGTATTTAGCTAAAAAAGGAATTGATACTGAGCAACTTATTTATAGTGCAGTTAAAACGAATCAAAGAAACAAGCGTGTATATTCCTCAGACGGAGATTATGTTGGCGAAGAATTTGCAGGATATGAATTAACTCAATCTGTTCAGATAGAATCTGAAGAAGTTGATAAAATTGAGAAAGTATCAAGAGAAATCACAGAATTATTAAACCAGGGAGTTCAGTTTTACTCAGAATCACCGAGATATTATTATACAAAACTTGCAGACCTAAAAATCGAAATGATTTCTAAAGCAACAATGGACGCAAGAATACGTGCAGAAAAAATATCGGAATTTTCGGGCGGTAACCTGGGTGAATTGCAATCAGCAAAAATGGGAATATTTCAAATTACCGGACAAAATTCAAAAGAAGATTACTCTTGGGGAGGAACCTTTAATACAAGTTCTAGAGAGAAAACCGCATCAATTACAATGAAACTAGTATATAAAGTAGAATGAAAATTTCTCTTTTTTACTCTATAGTTAAGTAGCTCGAAAACATCCGAAAATCGACCAGCGGTAAAGGGATGTTACTTCATCAACCCTGCTCTTTTTAGTAGTGCATCTGGCTTAGCGTCTCGGCCTCTAAAGCGTTTGTAGAGTATGGATGGATGTTCGGTACCACCCGCAGAGAGTATATTGGTCTGGAAGCTTTTGGCAGTTGCTTTATCAAAAATGCCTTTTTCTAAGAACGCTTCAAAAGCATCTGCGTCTAGCACTTCTGCCCACTTGTAGCTGTAGTATCCGCTGCTGTATCCACCCTGAAATATGTGCGAGAAACTTGTACTCATACAAGTCTCTGCTACCTCCGGATAAAAGTCTAGGCCTTTGATAGCTTTGGCTTCTGTTTGTTTTATGGTTGAGTCTGCACTTAGATTCTGCACCATCTCACTCTCACTAGGCCCCGAACTGTGCCAAGCCATATCTATCTTACCCAAACTCACTTGGCGTATGGTTCCCATGCCTGCCATAAAGTTGGCCGAATCCTTGATTTTTTGGATGTATTCTTCTGGTATGGCTTCTCCGGTTTCGTAGTGCTTGGCAAATAGGTCCAGGCAGTCTTTCTCATAGCACCAGTTT
>CAWVTO010000089.1:0-8247 GCA_963932895.1 uncultured bacterium | reverse complement strand
CGGGTTTACTCAGGTTTTCGAGCATGAAACTAAGAGCAGACGAGGTGTAAGCTAGTGTATCTGTGCCGTGGAGTATGATGAATCCGTCGTGGTCCGCGTAATTGGCTTCTATGCTAGTAGCAATTCTCTTCCACGTTTCGGGTGTCATATCACTAGAGTCTACAACAGGTTCTAGTGTATCAAAGGTGAAATCTATCTCCGAAAAATAGTGAAAATAGGTTTGATTCTTGATGGCAGGGAGGTAGGAGATGATTTCGTCCCAAGAACTGGGTTGTAGCCCTTCATCGGTACTTTTCATGCCGAAAGTGCCTCCTGTATAGAGTATGTATACGTTGCTCTGCATTTCTTATTTCTGTGCTGCAAGCAGGTAAAGTACTGCCATTCGCACGGCAACTCCGTTTTCTACTTGGTCTAGTATGATACTTTGATCAGAGTCTGCTACTTCACTTGTTATTTCTACCCCTCTATTAATAGGGCCTGGGTGCATGAGTATTATTTTTTTCTTGAGTGTTTTGAGCATCGGAAGGGTTACACCATATTGCAGGGAGTATTCACGTAAACTGGGGAAGTATTTGTCTTCTTGACGCTCTAATTGTATACGCAGCATATTGGCAGCGTCACACCACTCGAGGCTTTCTTGTAGGTTATGACTTACCTCTATACCAAGGCTTGCTATGTGCTTAGGCAGTAGGGTAGGAGGTCCACATACACGTACATTGGCTCCTAGTTTTTGGAGGCAGTATATATTGCTTAAGGCAACACGTGAGTGCAATATGTCTCCTACAATGAGGATGTTCTTATTGGCTAGGTCACCCATCTTCTCGCGTAAGGAGAAGGCATCGAGCAGTGCTTGTGTAGGATGCTCATGAGTGCCGTCACCGGCATTTATGATACTCGCATTTATGTGTCTAGAAAGAAATTGGTGTGCTCCGGGAGCAGGGTGCCGCATTACTACCATATCTACTTTCATGGCAAGTATATTGTTCACGGTATCCAAAAGGGTTTCTCCCTTTTTTACGGAGGAACTCCCACTGCTAAAATTAACCACATCTGCAGAGAGTCGTTTTTCTGCTAATTCAAACGATATTTTAGTACGGGTACTGTTTTCGAAAAATACGTTGGCAATAGTCACATCCCGCAGCGAGGGTACTTTTTTTATCGGTCTATTTATGACCTGTTTGAAGTTGTCTGCCGTTTTGAAAATAAGGTGGATGTCATCACTAGTGATGTCGTTTATACCAAGGAGGTGTTTTGTAGATAGTAATGACATTATTTATTGGTATCTGTTATTATCCAAACTTTGCAATTGGCTTTCTCCCACTCTACTTTTACGTAGTCATCCGTTCTCGAGTCAATATGCTCGCCCACGTAGTCTGGTTGTATGGGTACTTCCCTTTTGTATTTTCTGTTGATTAAAGTGACTAAATCTACGCTAGCTGGCCTGCCGTAGTCGTTTACTGCATCTAGTGCAGCTCGTATAGATCTACCAGTATACAGTACATCATCTACGAGTATAATGCGTTTGTTTTCTATGTCGAAGTCTATGTTGACTTCGTTGGGGATGAGTAATTTATCTGAACGTCGGAAATCATCTCTATGAAAAGTGGTGTCTAGTTCACCGTATGTGGCTTTGATGGCGAAAAGTTTTTCCAATCGAGTTGCCAGTGCTTTTCCGAAAGGTGTTCCTTTGGGTTGCAGTGATAATATGGCGGTATTGCTAAAATCTCCATGTTCTTCTACCAGTTGGTGGCAGATGCGGGTAAGGATAAGGTCTACTTGTCGATGTTCTAGTATTATCCTCTTCATACGTTATAGTTTAGTCTCACCCATTTTCATTATTTCGTCAAACTCAAAATCCTCTACTGGTCCTACAGATAGTCTGCCTAGTCTTACAAGAGCCATATTGGCCAGTGTTTCATTTGCTTTTATTTGAGCAAGCGTTACGTGCTTGTTTAGGGGCTTTATGGTTTGTACATCTACCGCAACCCATTTCTCGTCATCGGTAGTAGGGTCTTGGTATGCTTCCTTAATCACGCGGCATAAGCCTACTATTTCTTTTCCTACATTGCTGTGGTAGAAGAAACAAATGTCTCCATCTCGCATAGCTCTCAGTTGGATGCGAGCGGGATAGCTTCTTACTCCGTCCCAGTAGGTAGAATTATCCTCGACCATCTGGTCCCAACTGTACTTGAAAGGTTCAGATTTTATTAACCAGTAGTTCATCTTGGGTCAAATATCTGTTTTTTCAATCTACTACCCAACGATGTCGCAAACAAAAGGACAAAAAAAAGTCCCGACCATTTGGCCGGGACTTTAGATTATGATTAGAAAAGCTTATTTACTCAAAACTTCTACAAGCTCTGCTTTCTTAAGAGAAGTGTATCCTGTGATACCTTTTTCTTTGGCAAGGGCTTTAAGTTGAGCTACAGTCATAGTACCTAAATCACTAGATACTTCTTCTGTTTTTTCAACCTTAGGTTCTGCTTTTTTAACTTTTGGTTCTGCTTTCTTAACTTCCTTCTTTGGAGCCTCTTTTTTGGGAGCTTCCTTCTTAGCAGGAGATGCTTCCATTTGAGCTTTAAGATTTGCAAGTACATCTAATTCACCAAGGGTAGATCGCTCTGTTCCTTTGTTCATTTTGTCTACGTACTTGTTAGTATTTGCAGATTTACGTCTGGTGTCAGCTTGTTGCTCAGATTTTTGAGCTCTTTCTACTTCTTTCCAGATATCCGTATGAGAAACAAGGATACGTTTAGCATCTTTGTTAAATTCGATTACTCTAACGTTCAATGTTTCGTCCATCTTCGCTTCAGTACCGTCTTCTTTCTTCATGTGCTTTTTAGGAGCGAATCCTTCTACACCATAAGGAAGAGTCAAAATAATACCTCTGTCATTGATTTCAGAAATTACACCTTCGTGATCTGAACCTAGGGTGAACACGCTAGCGAAAGTATCCCAAGGATTCTCATCGATTTGCTTGTGTCCTAGACTTAATCTTCTGTTGTCTCTGTCTATTTCCAATACAACAACCTCAAGTTCTTCACCTTTCTTAGTGAATTCTGCTGGGTGCTTTATTTTCTTAGACCAAGATAGGTCAGAAACGTGTACAAGACCGTCTACACCTTCTTCTAGTTCTACGAATAAACCGTAGTTAGTAAGGTTACGTACGATACCTGTGTGCTTGCTATCCATTGGGTATTTTTCTTCAATCTTATCCCAAGGGTCGCTAGTAAGTTGCTTAAGACCAAGAGAAAGCTTATGCTCTTCTTTGTCTATATCAAGTATTACTGCATCTACTTCGTCACCTACTTTTATGAAATCAGATGGGTTGCGTAAGTGCTGAGACCAAGACATTTCAGAAACGTGAATAAGACCTTCTACGCCTGCTTCTATCTCTACAAATGCTCCGTAATCTGCTACAGTTACAACTTTACCTTTAACTTTCTCACCTTCTTTGAGTTCTTTCATGCTATCCCAAGGATGAGCAGTAAGTTGTTTCATACCTAAAGAGATACGTTTTTTCTCGTTATCAAACTCAAGAACAGCAACTTGTATTTTCTGATCTAACTCAAGTACATCTTCTGGGTGATTGATACGACCCCAAGATATATCTGTGATGTGAAGTAGTCCGTCTAGACCACCAAGGTCTACGAATACACCGAAAGAAGTCATATTCTTCACGGTACCTTCTAGTACTTGTCCTACTTCTAGTTTTGATATCATTTCTGCTTTTTGAGCTTCAATGTCATCTTCGATAATCGCTTTGTGCGATATCACTACGTTTTTGTAAACCTCATTGATTTTTACAACCTTGAATTCCATAGTTTTACCTACGTACTGGTCGTAATCTCTCACTGGTTTAACATCTATTTGAGATCCTGGAAGGAACGCATCCATTCCCATCACGTCAACTACAAGACCACCTTTGGTTCTTGATTGAATGTAACCTTTAACGATTTCACCATTCTCCATGATTTTCTGGATTCTTTCCCAAGCACCTTCAGCGATAGCTTTCTTGCGAGAAAGAACAAGTTGTCCTAGAGCGTTTTCTGTTTCGTCTACATACACTTCTACTTCATCACCTACTTTTAGGTCTGGAGTATCTCTAAATTCTGTTAACGAGACTAGACCATCAGATTTGAATCCTATGTCTATCACAACATCGTCAGAAGAAATGCTTACTACTCTACCCATTACAAGTGTCTTTTCATCTACTTGCTTAATAGTGTTAGCATACAGGTCTTTCATGTCTTTGTTTTGAGACTCGTCATACGCACCAAATCCAGCTTTATCTTGAGACCAATCAAAGGAATCAGGATTGTGAACAGGTGTTTCAGAAACGTGTGTGTTTTCGGTAGATTCAGTAGCTTCTACCGGAGCATCGTTTGTTGTCGCTTCAACTGTAGCATCCTTGGCTTCAGTAGCGTCATTCAAGATTGGATCTTGATTTTCGTTTGTGTTATTTATCAATGTATCATGTCCTCCTTTACGAAAAAAATGGCTGCAAAAGTACCATTCTTATTAGAAAAACAATAACTATACCCTTATTTACAGCGTTTATTGAACATTTATGACACTTCGAAGGTTATTTTACTGTGCTAAAAATTGCCTATTCACCCATATATAAATACGATTTACCCGCAGGGCATAGATTTCCTATGGATAAATATGAACTGCTACCTCAGCAGCTATTGCATGAAGGAACGATTACTGAAGATAATTTTTTTCATCCAGAACCCTTGGGTGATGAGCAGATACTACTCACGCACACGTCAGCGTATTTGCACAAGCTGAATAACAATCTACTCGATCGCAAGGAGCAAAGGGCTATTGGGTTTCCGATGCGGCCAGAGCTAATCTTAAGAGGCAAACATATAGCCAATGGTACACTGCAATGTGCCAGCTATGCTATGCAATATGGTGTGGCCATGAATATAGCAGGTGGCACACATCATGCGTATGCAGATAGGGGAGAAGGGTTTTGTATTTTCAATGATTTTGCTATCACAGCAAATGTGTTGCTGGCTGAAGGAAGAGTAAAGCAAATTTTGATTGTAGACCTGGATGTACACCAAGGAAATGGCAATGCCAAAATATTTGAGAATGATCCGAGAGTATTTACCTTCAGTATGCACGGGGCAAAGAACTATCCGCTACGCAAAGAGAAAAGTGACTTGGATATAGGTGTAGATGACGGAATAGAAGACGCAGATTATTTGGCACTGCTAAAAGCCCATTTGCCTCGATTGATCAACCAGGTGAAACCTGATCTGATGCTTTACCTAGCGGGAGTAGATATAATAAGTACGGACAAGCTGGGTAGGCTAGGAGTAACCAGAGCGGGCTGCATGGAGCGAGATCGTTATGTCTTTGAGCAAGCTATAGCACACAGTATTCCCGTAGCCGTAAGTATGGGGGGTGGTTATTCTGTTCAGATAAAAGATATCATAGAAGCACACGCCAATACGTTTAGAGTAGCTCAAAGCCTCTATTTCTAGCCGCGGCGTCGTTCTAATAAAACCATCATCATCAAACCGAGAATTACCCGCTCGTCATCATCATTGTCTATAGTGTCGAGTTTGGTTATTTCAAATTTTCTGCCAAAAAAAGATGCTTGCTTTTTTAGACGAACTACTTTTCTGCCGTTCAGATTGGTCACTGCGTAGGATGGATTAAAAAAGTATCCCGTAAGCATCCCTAGTATGGGTATTTCTCCCAGTAGATTATCCCATACTTTGACCCAGCCATTTTCTTCTTCTATAGTAAATTGCTCTTTTTGGTGCTGATCTATGAGTAGGTATTTTGCTTTCCACAGCGATCTCCACCCTTTGCGGGCAATCTTACCCAGTTCTCTTCCATCTGCATGGGTAATGCTATAGGCCGCAGACCAGTCTATCCAACGATCCGCTTTTATTCTGTAGTACAACTCCGTTTTACTTTCGTCGCTAAATATGCTAATGTCTTCTTTTAGTTTGAATAGCTTTTGCTTTACATATGCAAGGGTTCGTCCATTTGCATCTACAGCACTAAAATCATTTGACAGTGTACCTATATTAAAGGTTAATTGAATAGGGAATTGCAGGTCTTTCATTTTGTGGTGTAATAATAGTGTTTTTGGTAATCTAAAGCAATAGGAGTAGCTGACTTGTTACTCTCTTGCATCATTCGAATACGCATATTTATTCTTTTATCAGTTAATTAGTTGTTTTTTTGACGTTCGAATGGATTGGGTTTATGTTTTGAATGTAATAGGTGTATTTGTGTTTGCCATAAGTGGCACGCTTACGGCTATAGACAATGGGTTTGATGTGGTTGGAGCATCTATTATTGCTTTTATCACAGCACTAGGAGGTGGCACCTTGCGTGATATACTAATTGGCAAAACACCCGTAGGTTGGATGCTCGACGCTAATTATCTTTGGATTATTTTAGGGGCATTATTGGTATCCTATTTGTTCAAAGAATATATTCAGAGATTACGCAAAAGCATGTTTATATTTGATACTATTGGCATAGGCGTTTTTACTATTCTCGGACTTCAAACTACCCTAGAAGTAGGATTGAACCCAGCAGTGGCCATACTGATGGGAGTAGTATCAGCAGTATTTGGAGGCGTGATACGCGATGTACTCAGTAATATTGTACCCCTTATTTTTAGGTCAGAAATATACGCCAGTACGTGTGTGGCAGGTGGTCTGGTTTATCTCTTGCTCGAAATGCTGCATGTGCCCTTTACTCTAAATATGCTGTTTTCCATGGCAGTGATATTTGTGATCAGGTATTTTGCTGTCACGCGAAAATGGATTTTAAAATTTTGATCATTTACGTAAAAAGCTAATAAGTACATAGTGCACAAGCTCTATTGTTTCCAAAAAAAATGACACATTTGCCCTATGCATAAAAAACTCATTGCAATCGCATTATTCGCACTATTTTCGATACGTACTATGGCCACTAATTATACTGTAAGTTTTGACAAAGTAAAATCGCATTACGTAACCGTTGCTATTCAGTTTGATGCTGCTGGCAAAGATTTTGTAGATTTCAAAGTTCCCGTATGGACTCCCGGTTCTTACAAAGTAAGAGAGTTTAGTAAAGGGTATGAAAATGTAGAAGCTGGAGAAACTAAAGTGACACGTACAGATAAGAATACGTGGAGAATTGATACAAAGGGTAAGCGTATGCTTACGTTGAGTTATGACGTATATTGTTTTGCAATAAGTGCCAGAGAGAGTTATGCTGATGAGAACTACGCTTTTCTGCACAGTGTGTCCGCTTTCGGATACTTAGATGGCTACGATCAGGAAGAAATTGTGCTCAAAATAGTGCCCTATTCTGGGTGGAGAAATGTAGAAGTAGCTTTGCCTCAAAACAAAGCCGCAGGGTATGTTTTTACCTGTGAAAATTATGATTTGCTCGCAGATTCTCCAATAGCTCTGGGCACTTTTGATGCTACCGAATATACAAGTGGTGGTACTCCTCACAAAGTAGTGATGATAGGCAAAGGAAACTATGACCTAGAGATCATTCGGGAAGATTTTAAAAAAATAAGTGACTTTCAAGTAGCAATGATGGGAGAGCATCCCTCGGATAGATACATACATTTCATATATAATGTAGGTAGCGGTGGCGGAGGTTTAGAGCACTTAAATTCCCAAACAAGTGTAATGCCCCGCTGGAACTATACCAATCCGGGTAGATACAGAGGTTTCCTTGGACTCATAGCACATGAATATTTTCACTTGTGGAACGTGAAGCGTATACGCCCGATTCAACTTGGGCCCTTTAACTATAACAAAGAAGTATATACAGACATGCTTTGGATAGCAGAAGGGATTACCTCATACTATGACGATCTTACTCTATATAAAATAGGTAAGATGGACAGGAAGGAGTATCTGGGAGTAATTAGTAGTCAAATTAATAGGTTAGAAAATTCTCCGGGTAAAGATGTGATGAGTCTTGCTCATAGTAGTATGCTAACTTGGATTAAAGCCTACTTGCCCAATGAGGAAAGCATGAATCAAACGGTAAGCTATTACAACAAAGGAATGATAGCCGCAGCGATGTTGGATTTAGAAATCAGAGCCAATTCTAAAAAGTGCTTGGATGATGTAATGACTACCTTATACAAGGAATATTATAAAAAACAAGACAGAGGGTTCACGCATGCTGAGTTCATAGCAGTGTGCACTAAAGTAGCAGGTAAGGATATGCAGTCATTTTTTGATGATGTGATATTCAGTA
>CAWVTO010000088.1:0-8326 GCA_963932895.1 uncultured bacterium | reverse complement strand
TACTCAATGAAAGGTCAGAAGGTAAGCCTGTTTTTCGAGCGGGGTTAAATTATGCTGCTGCTCAATACACCTTCCTTAGGGCAAGCTTTGGTCAAGGGTATCGATTCCCAAGCATAGCAGAATCGTATATCACTACTAAAGTAGGTCCAGTGAGTATATACCCAAATCCTACTTTGGAATCTGAAACCGGGACCAATCTAGAAATTGGCATTAAACAAGGTTTTAAAATTGGAAAAATTCAATTTCTTGCAGATTTAGCAGTTTTTCAAATGACTTTTGAGAACATGATGGAGTTTACATTTGGCCAATGGGGTCCTGTAGTTCAACCCTTATATGGAGTGGGGTTCATAACATTGAATACGGGTAAAACAAGTGTCACGGGTTCAGAGATCAATTTGAGCTTCCAGCGAAAATCAAAAAATATAAAAATTCAGGGATTTGTCGGATACACGTATGCGGATTCTAGAGCCTTAGAACCCTCTAGGGCAATAGGTGTAGATAATATCAATAAACAGCTCACCTATCGCAATACAAGTTCAGATACTACGGATGATGTACTAAAGTATAGACCAACGCATTTAGCAAAAGCGGATATAATGGTTGGGTATAAAAATTGGACATTTGGTTTGGGTGGAACGTATCAGTCTGCTGTACAAAATGTAGATCTCGCATTTGTGAATTTTCCGATTAGTGCTTTCGTTCCGGGAGTGCAAGAGTCTATGGACAAGAAACTTACAGCGTATACGTTATTTAATGCTCGTATAGGGTATGCGTTTTCAAAGACATGGAAAACAAATCTTTTGGTGTCAAATATTTCCAATTCTGAGTATGCCATTCGGCCTGCAGACTTAGGCAGTCCACGTACAGTTCGATTGCAAGTAACCTACACAATAGACAAGGCAAAATAATCTGTGTATAGGATACGTTGGGTAAACGTAGCTTTGCATAGTAAATGAGTATAATCAAAAAGTTAGCGGGCGATACGGCCATATATGGAATACCCAGTATTGTAGGGCGTTCTGTAGGTTTTTTGCTAATTTTCTTCTATGCTGGGTTTTTTACTCCAGATCTTATTGCACCTCAAATAGAGTTTTATGCGTATGCTGCATTCTTCTTTGTGGTACTCCCTCATGGAATGGAAACGGCATTCTTTAATTTCAGTAGGAAAAAGGAGGATTACAAAGATGTTTTTGCAACCTCAATGACATCGATTGCCGTAATGGTGTGTGTGTTTGTCTTTCTGATGCTGCTCAATAAGGAAGGTGTTGGGACATTTGTTGGTTATCCAGAACAGTTATCCTATGTGGTTTGGTTCACAGCCCTACTATCGCTAGACGTGTTAAAGTCTGTTCCTTATGCTCTTCTGAGATACTTAGGAAGACCCAAGAAATTTGCATTTGTCAAAAGCTTTGGAATCCTACTTAACATAGTGCTCAATATATTTTTTGTTGTTTTTTATCCGAAAATGAGCGGAGGTTCTTTGAGTATCGAAAATGTGTTTATTGCAAATTTAATAGCCAGCAGTTTGGAGTTTGCTCTACTTTCTGGGGATTCAATAAAACATTTTGGAAGGCCAAATACCGCCCTTTGGAAAAAAATGTTTAAGTACTCTTGGCCTTTGATTATTCTTGGGTTTGCAGGCATGATAAATGAGGCTTTTGATAGACTAGCGATGAGGAAACTACTACCGCAAGAATCGGTAGATTACGAAATTGGAGTATACGGTACATTCTATAAGCTCAGTATGTTGATGACCATATTTATACAAGCTTTCCGTTATGCAGTAGAACCTTTTTTCTTTGCTCAGGCAGACAAGGATGATGCTAAAAGCTCCTACGTTCTTATTATGAACTGGTTTGTATTTGCCTGTGGGGGGATTTTCTTAATCGTATCATTATTCAAAAGCGAAATAGCTCATTTGTTTATTCGTTTGCCAGAGTATCATTCGCATTCAGACGCACTCTTTATTGTACCTATATTGTTAATGGCTAACTTGTTACTTGGCATTTTCTTCAACCTGAGTATATGGTATAAGCTGAATGACAAAACAACGTTGGGGGCTTTGGTATCTGCCATTGGAGCAATAATTACGGTTGTTTTATTGTATATGTACGTTCCTATTTATGGTTTCAAAGCAGCGGCAATCACAACGCTTATTGCTTATTTGGTAATGACCGTTTTGAGTTACGTTCTTGGCCAGAAATATTATCCGGTGAATTACAATGTTAGGCTGGTAATGGGACTTATAGCACTAAGTGTACTTTTATACATAGCGTCAGAATATGACGGGTTGAATGGTTGGACATCCTATATAGCTAATACCGTGTATGTTACTGTTTACGGGATAGTGGGTTATAGGTTTCTATTAAGCACTAAAAAACCTAAATTTGTTGCATAATGTTGGATGTTTTCGTCATAAATAAAAGTAATAACCCGCTCCCTGGTTATCAGACTAAGCAGTCTGCTGGGTTAGACCTATGTGCCTTTTTAGAAGAAAATGTGGTTTTGAACCCAATGGACAGAAAACTTGTGGGGACAGGCATATATATGGCGTTGCCAGAAGGGTACGAAGCAATGATACGCCCTCGTAGTGGAATGGCTTTTATGCATGGTATTACGGTAATCAACAGTCCAGGGACGATTGATGCTGACTATCGTGGCGAAATAAAAATAGCATTAGTAAATCTCTCAACGGAGGTTTTCACAATAAAAAATGGTGACCGAGTTGCTCAGATGGTCATTAATAAATATGAGCAAGTAAAGTTTAATTTGACCGATAACCTAGATGAAACAGAACGCGGATCAGGCGGCTATGGTCATACAGGAATTTAATAATCAGCAGAAGATAAGATGAATTTAATAATACCAATGGCGGGAATAGGAAGCAGATTGCGTCCACATACACTTACGGTACCAAAACCGTTAGTACCAGTAGCAGGGAAACCAATTGTACAACGACTAGCAGAAGACATTGCAAAAGTTGTAAATGAGCCGTTAGAAAATATCGCTTTTGTTGTAGGGCCGAGTCAGCAGTTTTTTGGTCCAGATGTGCAGGCACACCTTTTAGCAGTAGCAGAAAAACTGGGTGCCAAGGGATCTATACATGTGCAGAGTGAAGCACTTGGAACAGCCCATGCCATATATCAGGCAGAGGAGTTGCTTTCCGGTAACGTAATCGTAGCATTTGCAGACACGTTGTTTAGAGCAGATTTTAAGCTAGACGCAAGTGCAGATGGAACCGTTTGGGTAAAGGAGGTAGAGGATCCAAGAGCTTTTGGTGTAGTGCAGTTAGATGCAAATGGTATCATTGAGGATTTTGTTGAAAAACCAGAAAACCCCAAGTCGAATTTAGCCATAATCGGAATCTACTATTTTAAAGACGGCGACGCTGTAAAGGGCGAAATTAAGCACCTTCTTGACAATAAGATTATGGAAAAGGGTGAATATCAACTGACCAATGTTTTAGATAGCTTAAAAGACAAGGGGGCTAAATTCACCCCAGGTAAAGTAATAGAGTGGTGGGATTGTGGTAACAAAAACGCTACGGTTAACACCAACCAACGTGTGTTAGCCAATGCTACTGAGATACTAGTATCAAGCAGCATGAAAAGTGCCAATTCGCAAATAATAGAACCGTGTTACATTGGGGAAAACGTTCAGCTAATAAATGCTAAAGTTGGTCCTTATGTGAGTATTGGTGATAATACGATAATAGAAGACAGCGTTATTGAAAATACCATTATTCAGACAGAGTCTCATATTAAAAATGCAAACATTACCAACTCTATGATAGGCAATAAGGTCCATTACGATGGTTCAGCAAATGAGATTAGCATAGGAGACTACAGTACCCAAAAGATTGGTTAGACTCATTCACATAGCGTCATTGGTTGTTGTGCTCTTTGCCTTTGGTTGCAAGAGTTCATCGGTCGGAGTAGCTAAAGTTAATGACTTGGATTACAAGACCCGTAAGGCATTTGAAAAATCTTTTTTTGAAGCGAATAAGCAAAAAGTGCTAAATAATTCGGAGAAGGCACGTGAACTCTTTAGTCTTTCACTTACGCTAAATCCGAAAAGCCATGCAACGATGTATCAGCTTGCTAAGCTAAACTACCAGCTAGATCGATATACGGAGGCTTTAGTCTTTGCCGAGAAAGCGGTAAGGACGTCTCCCCGTTATAACCACTGGTATTCTGGTTTATTAGCTCAGTATTACAGCAAGTTTGGCAAATACCAGAAGAGTGCAGAAATGTTTATACAGATGACTGAAAATGAGCCCGATGTAAAAGAAAATTATACGGAATCTGCCAATCAGTATTATAACGCAAAGCAGTTGGAGAAATCTGTTGAGGTCCTAAAAAGGATGCAATCACACTTCGGGATAGAGAAAGTATCGAGTACTCGATTGGATTTTGTTTTTTCAGCATTGGGCGATAAGGAAAAAGCAGTTTTAGAAATGGAAAAACTGGTAGCCGCGTATCCAGACGATATTCAGTTCAAAGGGTATCTTTCTGAGACCTATCTGAAAGCGGGAAAAAAAGAAAAGGCTGTGGCGTTACTAGAACGTATTGTAGAAGAGGATCCAAGTGTAGGTAAAGCACATTATGCCCTGTATAGTATAAAACGTGACGGTGGCAAATATATGGAGGCGATGAGTCACCTCAAGGAAGCGTTTAAGTATGATGATCTTAGCTTACTTCAAAAAATGCAAGCGGTTACGGTATTCCTCAATGACTTTAAAAAAGACTCTTCGTTAAAAGCTGATTTATTCGACTTTAGCGAAATTTTAGCATCAAATTATCCAAATTTTATTGAGCCTTATATCTTCAAATCGGATATTTATGGTACCATGGGTCAATATGATAGTGCACGGTACTATACCCGAAAGGCACTAAGCATAGACCCATCTGAATTTCAGTTATGGAGTAAGTTACTCGGAGCGAATGCACTATTGAATGATGTAGACCAACAAATTGAAGACACAGAAGAAGCCCTGACGTTGTTTCCAAATGTTATAGCATTGTACGTTTCTCTAAGCTATGCATATCTAGAAAAGGAGGATTATACTACAGGTATAAAGATAGCTGATGAAGGGCTAGATGTTGCTTTAGATAAAAGGGATAAAATCCAATTATTGCTTTGTAAAGCATCGGCTTTTGATAAGCAAGAGATGTATCAGGCAGCAGATAAAAATTTTGATAAAGTGCTTAAGATGAACCCGTTTAATGCTACGGTTCTTAACAACTATGCCTTTAGTTTGGCAAATCGTAAAATTAAGCTGGAAAAGGCAGATAGTATGATTACTACTGCTTTGAGATTAGAGCCGTCTAATCCATTTTACCTAGATACCAAAGCGTGGATTCTTTATGGCAAAGAGGAATTTGAGCAAGCATTAAAAATACTAAACAAATGTATGCAGCTAGATCCTAAGGGCAAAGAATACTATACACACGCAATAGCGTGCTATGTAGCGTTGGAGAATACCAATATGGCGAATGAAATGCAACAGAAACTGGATAAACTAAAAAATGAATAGCGGAATAAAGGTGCTACTTATGTTAGCACTATTTTCAACCTTAGGGGGATGTAAAGTAAGAAAAAATACGGTTTCGGCGAAGGTAAACACCGAGACAGTGGCTAAGTTTTGGTCAAGTCAAATGGCGTTTTCTACGATAGAGGCTAGAGGTAAGGCAACGGTTACTATGAATGCCAAGACTCACAACGTTTCAATGCACCTAAAAATGAAGAAGGATAGCGTAGTTTGGGGCAAGTTTAGTCTCTTTGGTTTTGGGGCAACGGTACTAATCACACAAGATAGCTTCTTCATGGTCGACAATATAAACCAACAATACATGGCATATGAGAATAGCTACCTTGACCAGTTTCTTGGTTTCAAAGCGGAGGTAGGTCAAGTACAAAACCTCCTGCTTGGTAATGCTGTACTTAAGCAGAGCCTATACCGGTTAAACCCAGAAAAAACAGCCATGGTTGCCAATGAAGGTATTGCAACTAACACGTTAGATTTTAACGAGCTTTTTAGAACGTTAATCTCAAAAATAGAAACTCCTGATACCACGCAAACGGCACATATTCAGTACGATAAGTATGAAACATATGAGCAAAGCCTCATGCCAAAAATTGTAAATATTGATGTGCAAAAAGGTGAGAACAAAATAGAAGCCGTGCTCAATTATCAGAATGTTAATTCAAACCCTAACCTTACTTTTACATTCAAAATACCGAACGGATACCAGCGTAAGTAGATTACGTATTCTTAGGACAGCAGTATTGCTGTAGATCTGCGTAGTGGCTATTGTATGCATACAGACTGCATGCTGACCTTTTGTAAGGTGCAGAAAAATGAATTCCTGAATGTTCTCTTAGTGGTTTTCTCGAATAAGTTGATTCTCTTTTTTTTTACAATGTTAAATAGAGATATTAGCCCCCAATGAAAATAGGGGTAATAGGAGCAGGTGTAATGGGCAGAGGAATAGCACAAGTTAGTGCTATGGCTGGTCATACGGTAGTGTTATTTGATATTAATCATGATACACTCGTAACAGCTCAGGAAGGCATAGATAAGAACCTTAGTAAAGCCATAGAGCTAGGAAAACTGGATGCCGATGGCAAGTCCAAGACGCTAGCCAACCTACAATACTCTAACAGTATAGCAGACGTGATGGTGGATATGGTCATAGAAGCCATCGTAGAACGCTTGGATATAAAAGCGAAGGTGTTGGCTGACCTCGCAGAGATCAATGGAGAGAGTACCATATACGCTTCCAACACTTCATCCATTCCGCTTACGCAGATAGCAGCTTCTTTTGCATTTCCAAAACAAGTGGTGGGTATTCACTACTTTAATCCAGCCCATATCATGAAACTGGTAGAGGTGATAAGTGCAGAGCAAACAGACCCCAAGGTCTTAGAGCAAGCCAAAGAATACGTGAAAAGCGTAAACAAAACCTGCATAGTTGCCAAGGATGCTCCCGGTTTTATAGTGAATAGAGTTGCACGTCACTTCTATGTGGAAGGGCTCAAGATATTGGAAGAGGATGTCGCCACGCACAACGTGATAGATGATTTGATAAGAGCAAGTGGTTTTAAGATGGGACCTTTTCAACTGATGGACCTCATAGGAGTAGAAACAAACTTATCGGTTACGGAGTCAATGTACGCGTTATTCAACTGCGACCAGAAGTTTAGACCCAACCGCATACAACAAAAGAAGGTGCAAGCAGGTTATTACGGTAGAAAGTCCGGAAAAGGCTTTTACAACTACGATAAATGAAGAAAACAGTATTCTCTATAGTTTGTGTACTGCTGGTATTTAATCAGTCGTGTAAGCCAGACAATCAGTTTACAGGAGATTGCTTTATTCAAGATGCTGCGGTGAATATTACAATTAACATGGATTTGCCAGAGTATTTCAACCTAAGAAACCTCGGAGAGTTTGTCTCGTTTGAAAGTCAAGGACATAGAGGTGTTTATGTGATACACAACTATGATGATATGTACTATGCTATAGAGCGTACATGTACGTACCAGAGTGAAATGGAATGTGCAAGAGTGACACTAGACGATGATATTTTACAATTGCGATGTGGAACCTTACAAGACACTACTTTTACACCGTGTTGTGGTTCTGCTTATGACTTTAATAGCGGATTTGTTAGTGGTCCTACGCGTTGTAATCTAAAAACGTATCGGGTATCCAAGAGCGGTAACTCACTCTTTGTGAGTAATTGAAGCAGTAAGCTTTTAAGGTTTAGGGCAACAAAATAGCTCGTAGTTATGCGATTATACTTCCAGCAGCAGTAGCATCATTCGGAGCCACAAACTTGAGTTTGCCATCTGTATCCTCGGCCATTAAGATCATACCCGTGCTTTCTATTTTTTTGAGTGTTCGTGGAGCTAGATTAGCTAAGTACGTTACCTGCTTACCAATAATATCTTCTGGAGCGTAGTGTTCTGCTATACCGCTTACGACTTCACGTGTTTCAGATCCTACGTCTAGTGTTATGTGGAGGAGTCTGTCTGCCTTCTTTATTTTTTCAGCTGCAGTGATAGTAGCCACACGTATATCAAGTTTGGTAAAATCGTCGTACTGTATCATTGGTTTTATAGGTGTTTCGGTTTTTTCTTCTGCTGCTGGAGCAGCATTTTTAGCGTTGTTCTCCTTGGTTTTTCGAAGCTTTTCTTTTTGTGATTCTATCAGTTCGTCCTCTATTTTTTCGAATAAAAGAACGGGCTTGTTTATTTCATGTCCTTCTGCAATAGCATCATCGTACGAATTAATATTCAGAAGGCTAAGCAATTTATCTGA
>CAWVTO010000087.1:0-8430 GCA_963932895.1 uncultured bacterium | reverse complement strand
CTGTAAATATGAACACAACATAGCGACAGACGTCTCCTTGCTGAACAAGGAATTGATTTTTCAGATATTTCCTCTCCTTTATTTTAGACAGAATGATAGATTCTTCCTCTTCATTCAAATCAATATGATTTTTTATATATGCTAAAAAAATGTCTTTGCTCATTGATTTCTTCTATTATTACTAACTATCAGCCACGCAATCAACTAGAGAAATTGAAAAAGAAAACTTTCTATACATTGAAAGCTTCAGCAATAATCGCATCTTGCTCTTTCTTGTGCACTACCGAGTAACCTGTTGCAGGACTAGCACTACTTCTTCTTGTGATCTCCTTAAAACTTCTTGCCCAATCATAACGCAACACGTGCATCCAAGCTCCCATATTCTTCGGCTCCTCTTGTACCCAGCAGAATTCTGCTTTTGGATATTTTTTGATAAGTTTCTCCATTTGCTTCTCCGGCATAGGATAGATCTGCTCCAGTCTTACTATGGCTACATCCTTACGGCTATCATCTTGTTGTCTCTCGAGTAGGTCATAATAGATTTTACCTGTACATAGATTCACACGCTTCACTTTCTTCGTATCTACGTAGGTGTCATCTATCAGCTCTTGGAAAGTTCCTTTGGTGAACTCATCTGTAGTACTTACCGCCTTAGCATGACGCAACAAGCTCTTCGGGCTCATTACTATCATTGGTTTTCTAAAGTCACGATGCAACTGACGACGCAACGCATGGAAGAAATTTGCCGGGGTAGTGATATTCATTACCTGCATATTAGCAGCAGCACATAACTGTAAGTATCGCTCTAAGCGTGCACTACTGTGCTCCGGGCCTTGCCCTTCATACCCATGAGGCAATAGCATCACAAGTCCACTATATCTACCCCACTTGGTCTCGCCACTGGCTATGAACTGATCTATAGTCACCTGACAGCCATTAGAAAAATCACCAAACTGTGCTTCCCATATGGTCAATCCCTGCGGATTAGTCATAGAGTAACCATATTCGAAACCGAGTACGGCATACTCCGAAAGAAGCGAGTTGTAAATTTCAAATTTCTCTTGCTTATCGCTTATATTATTCAATGGAACGTACTTGCCTTTTCCGTCTTCCATATTCACTACGGAATGACGGTGAGAGAATGTACCACGTTCTACATCCTGACCGCTCATACGTACCGCATGTCCTTCTTCTAGCAATGTACCATAAGCCATAAGTTCACCCATCGCCCAATCAAACGTACCGTTCTCTACCATTGTCTTCCTATCATTATAAAGCTTCGTCACTTTACGTATAGGCGTATGATCTTCAGGCAATTCTGTGATCGCTTTAGCTACTTTATCAAATGTTTTCTTGGCAACCGCTGTTACCGTTGCTTTTTCAAAATCCGCTTTGGTCCCACTTTTCAAACCACTCCATGTATTCTTTGGAAGATTATTGTTTTTTGGCTTTTTATCGGCACGTACGTCTTCCAAATCTTGTTGGAGCATCGCCTTAAACTCTTTCTCCATCGTCTTAGCCAAGTTCGCTTCAATGCTACCTTGTTCACTAAGTTTTTGGGCATAAATCTCACGTGGATTTGGGTGCTTCGCAATCGCCTTGTACAATACAGGCTGTGTAAACTTAGGCTCATCACCCTCGTTGTGTCCGTATTTTCTGTATCCCAGTATATCTACAAATACATCTGTTTTAAACTCTTGACGGTACTCCAATGCTAGTTTTATCGTATATATCACTGCCTCTACATCGTCTCCATTGACATGAAAAACTGGACTTTTTGTAGTCTTGGCTACATCTGTGCAATAAATAGATGTACGAGCATCTGTGTAATTGGTCGTGAAACCTATTTGATTATTGGTCACTAGATGCAGGATTCCGCCAACATTATAACCGTCTAATCCAGCCATTTGAGTCACCTCGTATACTATACCTTGACCAGCAAATGCTGCATCTCCGTGTATGAGTATGGGTGTAATCTTACTTAAATCATTGTTGTACTGCTTGTCTAGCTTGGCTCTTGCTATGCCTTGTACCACAGGATCTACCGCTTCTAGGTGACTTGGGTTTGGACAGAGATTAAGTTTCACCTCTTTACCTAGGCTAGTCTTCACCTTACTGGTGTAGCCAAGGTGATATTTTACATCTCCTTCAAATACAGAATCCTCGTACGCTTTACCTTCGAACTCATTGAAAATTTCTGCATAACTCTTATTCATTATGTTAGCCAACACATTGAGTCTACCTCTATGTGCCATACCTATTACAAACTCATCTACGCCGTGAGTAGCCCCAAGCTCTATGGCAGAATCAAGTGCCGGTATAAGTGTCTCCAGTCCTTCTAGCGAAAAACGCTTTTGACCTACATACTTGGTATGCAAGAAATTTTCGAAAGCTACAGCTTGGTTTAATTTTTGGAGTGTGAGTTTCTTTTGTTCCAAAGTAAATTCTGGCGTATTCTTACGCTTTTCCATTCTACTTTGTAACCACTCTATTTTTTTAGGATCTTCAATGTACAAGTACTCTGCTCCTATACTCCCGCAATAGGTCTGCTCACAGTGAGCTATGATGTCTTTGAGCTTAGCTGGTCCTATTCCTATGGCTACTCCTGCATTGAATTTCTTTTCTAAATCACCTTTGCTTAAACCAAAGTTCTCTATGCTCAGATCTGGCAAATACGTTCTACGCTCACGTACGGGGTTGGTCTTGGTAAATAAGTGGCCACGAGAGCGATACCCATTATTGATGAGATTTAAGACATTAATCTCCTTCAACATATCTTCACTCACCGCTTCTCCAGCATTGCTCAAGCCGAGATCTCCATAGGCAAGGTCAAAACCTTCAAAAAATCGCTGCCAGCTTTCATCTACGGATGATTTATCTGCCTTGTATTGTACGTACATGTGGTCTATAGAGTCCACATCTGCATTGCTTAGATAAGAATGATTGAGCATTGTTGTAATGTTAACACAAAAATATAAAAGGGGTTCACAATGCCACCCCTTTTTTCACCTAAAATAAAGGAGTTTAGCACGGTTTATTGACAAAGCCTAAAAAGACTGTTATTCCAAAACTATAAGTAAGGTGTGCGGTTATATTCGCACACCAATTTTATTGCTACTGTAGCAAGACCAAAATAAATGAACAGTAGAGAATTCGTACAACTCTTTAATGAATATCCAATTCTGAATGAATTGGAGCAGGAACTTGGGGCCGGAAAAACACGTTTCGGTATTCAAAACAGCATTGGATCTGCCAAGTCCATCCTTTTTGCTCACCTCCAAAAACATACCGAACGTAGCGTTCTTGTACTGTGCAATGATCAAGAGCAGGCAGAGTATATATATGCTGATTTACAGGCATTTACAGATCACAATTATGTCTTTCTTTGGAAAGATTCGTTCCGTAGGAGCTTTGATGTAACCTTACCCGAAAGCACAAAAATACAAAGCAAAGCAAGCGTATTAGATGCCCTAGCAGACCTGGATCAACCCAAAATAGTGGTTACCTATCCAGAAGCATTTGCAGAGCGAATTATTCAACAGGAAGTATTCCAAAAGAGTAAACTTACCTTTAAAGTAGGGGAAGAGGTAGACCTTGACTTTCTCATAGAAGTGCTCAATGAATACGCTTTTTATAGAGAAGATTTCGTATACGAACCCGGACAATTCTCTATACGTGGAGGTATCATAGATTTATTCTCGTATGCCAGTGAATTGCCCTTTAGACTAGAGTTAGATGGTCGTACCATAGAGAGCATCCGCGAGTTTGACCCCATAAGTCAACTAAGCACAAAGAAGCTTGTGCGTGCCACCATCGTACCCAATGTACAAGAAACTGCTAAGAACGAGGAAAGTGCAGACATATTTGACTACCTCGGTAAGAAACCAATTGTATGTACGTACGACTTACCGTATGCCATTGCCAAAATAGCAAAAGGACTCGAAAAAGCAGAGGATAAAGCAGGCTCTGCAACGCTAGATGTAGCAGAAGAGAGACCACAAGTAGATCAAATCTATTTGGACGAAGAACAGCTTGTAAACTTGCTCAACAAAAAGCAAATTATTGAATTTAGTAGTCAAACCTTCTTTAGACCTTCGGTAAAATTACAATTCAACCAAGTACCCCAACCTCCTGTCAATAAAAATTTTAACCTTCTTATTGATACACTAAAAAGCCTTGATCAGAAGAAGTATACTACTCTCGTTTTTTCTGAAAGTGCTAAGCAAATTGAACGATTAGAAAGCATATTTGACGACCTAGGAGCGGGCTACACCATACAGCCTGTTTATAAAAGTCTAAGTGAAGGCTTCATAGATCACGACCTCAAAATTGCTGCCTATACTGAGCACCAAATATTCAATAGGTACTATCTCGCCAAGTCTGGCAAAAGTGTATCTACCTCTGGACAGATTTCGCTAAAAGAACTACAAGACCTCAATCCCGGTGATTTTGTGGTACATATAGACCACGGCATAGGCCAATTTAAAGGTTTGCAGCGAATGGAAATGGGTGGAAAACTGCAAGACGCAGTACGTATCGAATATAAAAATGGCGACTTGCTTTATGTCAATATTGGCTCACTCTACAAGATAAGCAAATACAAAGGCAAAGAAGGAAACCAACCCAAAATAAACAAACTAGGTAGCGATGCCTGGAGTAATCTAAAACGCAAAACCAAAGCACAAGTAAAAGATATAGCTAAAGACCTTATAAAACTGTACGCAAAGCGTAAGGCCGAAAAAGGATTTCAATTTAGCCCAGACACCTACTTACAAACTGAGCTAGAAGCAAGTTTTCTATACGAAGACACCCCAGATCAAGCCAAGGCCACAGAAGATTTCAAAGGAGACATGGAGAGCATTAACCCCATGGACCGTTTGATATGCGGAGATGTAGGTTTTGGTAAAACAGAAATAGCCATACGTGCCGCTTTCAAAGCAGTAACAGATAGCAAACAGGTAGCTATTCTAGTGCCAACTACCATACTTGCCCAGCAGCATTACCACACATTTAGAGACCGATTAAGGGATTTTCCTTGTACTGTGGATTATGTCAATAGATTCAAATCTGCCAAGCAGCAAACAGCCACACTAAAACGACTAGAAGAAGGCTCATTGGACATCATTATTGGTACCCACAAATTGCTAAGTAAGAAAACTAAATTTAGCGACCTTGGACTGCTCATTATAGATGAAGAACAAAAATTTGGGGTGAGTGCCAAAGAACGTCTTAAGGAGTTTCGGGCCAATGTAGACACCCTAACACTTACAGCAACTCCTATACCGCGTACACTTCACTTTAGCTTAATGGGTGCTCGCGACCTGAGTATTATGCAAACTGCACCACCCAATCGTAGACCAGTACAAACAGAGGTGCAAGTATGGAATGATGAGATAATACAAGAATCTATTAGCAATGAAATGGCCCGCGGTGGCCAGAGCTTTATGATTCATAATAGGGTAAAGGACATAAACGAAATAGCCCAGCGGATACGCAACCTTGTGCCAGGAGCTCGCGTTGCTGTGGGCCACGGGCAAATGAAAGGCGACGACTTGGAACAGGTAATGGTTCAATTTATAGAAGGCGAATTTGATGTATTGGTTGCTACTACTATTATAGAGAGTGGTTTGGATATACCAAACGCCAATACCATTATCATAAACAATGCCCATATGTTTGGTCTAAGTGATTTGCACCAAATGCGTGGCCGTGTTGGCCGTAGCAATCTTAAAGCTTACTGCTACCTGCTTGCACCTCCGGTATACACACTGCCAGAAGATGGACAAAGAAGACTGAAAGCCATAGAAGAATACTCCGATCTGGGCAGCGGGTTCAATGTAGCTATGCGAGATCTCGACATACGTGGAGCGGGTAACCTACTCGGTGCAGAACAAAGTGGTTTCATAGCTGAGATAGGTTTTCATACCTACCACAAAATATTGGACGAAGCACTAAAAGAGCTTCGCAATGGCGAATTCAAAGAAGTGTTTGCAGACGACCCAGAATACAACAAAGCTCCAGAGCTAGAAGTGGAATGTACGGTAGAGCCTGATTTTGAAGCACGAATACCGGAGCATTTTGTAAGTAATGTGGCCGAACGTATAAATGTTTACACTCGTTTAAGCGAGATAAAAGCAGATGACGTGTTGGAGCAATATATGAATCAGCTGATAGACCGATTTGGTACATTGCCCAAACCTCTAAACAATCTGATACTGAGTGTCCGTTTCAAAATAGCTGCACAGCAACTGTATGCCGAAAAGGTCAAAATTGTAGAAAGCAAAATACATTTGTATTTCAACAATGATTTGGGGGAAGAATTTTATCAGGAGGAGACGTTTACTCGCATTATGAATGCCGTGCAACAGCAACCCGATCATTTCAGTTTCAAGCAAGGCAAAAACCACCTAATACTTACCATCAAAGGATTTAGTAGTTTTAGAGATACGTTGGAAGAGATACGTCTACTTAGTGAGTAGGCTATTTTTTAAAACTCATCTATTTGTATAACAACACGCTAGAAAACTATGTGTTAATTGGGTAATTCAACCTCAAAACCCTTTCAACAGTTCACCAAATTCCCATACATCCATGAACGAATTGTACATAGGAACGGGTGCTAGGCGAATCACATTTGGCTCTCGCCAATCCGCTATTACGTCACGTTCAGTAAGATAGTCAAAGAGTGCTTTACCATTTTCGTTGGTAAGCATACTGAGCTGGCATCCACGTTCTTCAGGCGTTATCACCTCAAATGCTAGTTTATCGTTGACGGCTTGTGCATCCATCACCACCTGTTCTAAGAAAGCGTTGAGTTGTTTTCCTTTAGCTACTAGTGCATCCATACCTACTTCATCAAACATATCGAGCGATGCTTTGTGTGCTGCCATAGCAAGCACGGGAGCATTACTAAGTTGCCACCCTGCTGCACCTGGTTCTGGAATGAAGCCTTTTTTCATCTGAAAACGCTCACTCTCCTTGTGTCCCCACCAGCCGGCTAGTCGTGGAGTATCTGGATTATTGCCGTGCTTTTCGTTTACAAATATTCCACTCACCCCACCTGGGCTGCTATTCATATATTTATAGGTACACCAAGCAGCAAAATCTACATTCCAATCGTGTAGTTCCATCTTGATATTGCCTGCGGCATGTGCACAGTCAAATCCGGCATACGCTCCTATCGAGTGAGCTGCTGCTGTAAGTGCTTTTATATCAAAAGCCTGACCCGTGTAGTACTGCACTCCACTAAAGAATACCAAAGCACACTCATCTCCTACTTCTTTTATTTTAGCTACTATATCTTCTGTACGTAGTGCGTGCTCGCCTTCTCTTGGATTAATCTCTATTACTGCATCCTCGTATGCAAAACCGTGATGCTTCACCTGACTTTCTATCACGTACATATCACTTGGAAAAGCACCACCTTCCATTATGATTTTAAATCTTTTTTCCGTAGGTCTGTAGAAACTAGCTAGGAGTAAGTGCAGATTTACCGTGAGGTTATTCATTACCACCACTTCTTCTGGTTTGGCTCCTACTACTTTAGCTTCTTTATCAAAAAAATGATGGTAGCCAAACCACGGATTTTTACCATGAAAATGACCTTCTACACCTAATTTTTGCCAGTCGTCCAACTCTTGCTGTATATAGTCTTTCACAGATTTAGGCTGCAAGCCAAGCGAATTTCCCGTAAAATAAAGCTGCTCTGCTCTTGTCTTGCCAGGAGGCATAAAAAACTGACTGCGGTACTTTGCTAATGGGTCTTCGCTATCTAGTTTTTGGGCGAACGCTTTGCTCGTGATCATTTGCATTCTGCAAATAAAGAAACAAAAAAGGATAGTGCTAGTATGCGATAACCATTACACTATAAAAATGAGATACAAAAGACCAAAAGATCCTAGTATCAATGCCAAACTTAAAACAAGAATAGTAATAGCCAGGACATACCGTTCTCGTACTCCTGGATTTTTGTATTCTCTATAGATTCGAATAGCAAGAATGGACATTATAATGGCTCCTAATATGGTGATAAGAAGCAACGGAGTTACTACAAACAGAATAGCTGCTATGATGGAGTAATTGTTAGCCTTGCGGTATCGTTCTTTTATAAACTCTTTAGATACGCCGTCATCTACAACGCTATCTTGTGGCTCAGTTGAAGCATCCATATACGCCGCTACAAAACTACTTATTACCCGTTTATTTTTCCCTTGCCGTTTGAAATGAGGCTTACTAAATACCGTAGCTTGCACTGCTCTACTTTTTGGCTCAATCGTAGCAACTTGCTGCTCTAGCATGAATACTTGCTCTTGACTTGAATTCGGCTTATATAAAGTTACATCCTCTGATTTGGGTATTGCTTTAACCCGCACCATTCTCCTACCGTACTGGCTTTGGCAGCCAACTGCTAATAATAATGTGCACAGAACT
>CAWVTO010000086.1:0-8472 GCA_963932895.1 uncultured bacterium | reverse complement strand
TCCACTACAAACTTATCTGTAAAACGAATGGTATCTCCCTGTATAGGGAGCACTCTTGCCGTATCTAAGGTAGAAAGCTGCCCAAAACTATGAAGAATGCAAAATAGGGCTAGTATGGTGAAACTATTTCTCACGCGTTGCTGTCACAAAGTAACGCCATAACGCGTAAAATGGTATTTTTAGAGGACAATGGTCTCAAGCTAATTTATCATGCATCGACCACAGGGGTCTCTGTATCTCCTTTTTTCTTAGTTCCGTCACCCTTTTTGATAAGGCCATAAGACATATAAATACTGGTTATGATGACCACCCATAGAATGATTCCCGGCTGAAAAATATCTGAACTAAGCTCTGTAGGAATATTATAAAAAAGCAAAATGGTTATCAAACCACGCGGAGCAACATATTCTACAACATCCGTCACCTCCTTGGCCAACCACTTTAGCAACAATATCCTACCAAGCAAAATACCAATGAAGGCCATAACACTAATAATAAGGACCTCTATATCTACCAAAGAGCCGAGGTCTATAGTAAGGCCAAAAACAATAAAGAAGAATGTACGCAGTACAAACGCTGTTTCTCTACTGATAATATGAAAGTCTTTTTCCATCTTAACAAACTCCATGCGTGTCATCAAGTTTCTGAGCGGACCACGAAATACGAGGTGATGGTTTTTGAGGATAAGACCGAACACAAGAATAAGTACAAGTGGACTAAGGTGTATCATCTTGCCTAAAGCATAAATAAGTATCAGAATGGAGATAAAAAAGAACAACTTCACCTTTGCGTTCAAAAACTTGAAGAGCAATACCAAGCCTACACCCAAAAGCATGGACACTACTACAGTGAGTAGGACTTCTATTGAAAATTCCTGTAGCGAACTGCCTATCTCATTACTCTGGAGTATACTCACTATGAGGTTGAACACCATAATACCAATGATATCTGAGATACAACTCTCATATATTAACAGCTCTTTATCGTATTCTAATAATGTAGCAACACTAGGTATCACTATGGCACTACTTATTACCGAAAGTGGTGTGGCATACAGTATAGAAGACGCTACACTCATTTTTAATAAAAAATGAAAGATAGGGGCGATAATCAGTATACTACCAAAAATGCCAAGGACGCCTAAGAGCGTAGCTTTGAGAATAAGTGGTTTCTTTTCTTTAGAAAGCTCTAGATCCAATGCCCCTTCTAGCACAATCATAATAAGACCAACGGTGCCAAGTACTTTTAAGTACGGAAAAAAGTTCACATTATACTCAGGGTAAAAACTTAGAAACTGACCCAAACCTACTCCTGCAACAATGAGCATAAGCACGGAGGGAATGTTTGTACGCTTGGCTATCTCACTAAAAAAGTAAGAGAGCACAATGCAAACACTCAGCGATACGATGATAATGTTGTAATCCATTGGCACAAAGATAACCGCACGGCAAAAACTATAGTATCAATTGGTAGAATTGATAGAAAAAGGACTCACTGAATTACGCTATTTCTTAAACTGACCTATTTTACCTGTTGCCGTATACCAAGTGATCAGCAACAAATAGACTGATGCATTTTTAAGCGAATTAACACTTAAACCAAAGACTCGCCGTCCATGTCTTGAGGAACACTCACACCCAATAAGTCTAGAACTGTAGGTGCTATATCTGCTAACTTCCCATCTGCCACCGTTTTCTTGTCTTTATCGAGCAAGTAGATAGGCACTAGGTTCGTGGTATGTGCGGTATTCGGAGAACCGTCTTCGTTTACAGCCATATCTGCATTGCCGTGGTCTGCTATTACGATGACACTGTATCCTTCCTTTTGTGCATACTCGGTTATTGCTTCCGCACAAGAATCTACGGTTTCACATGCTTTGGTTATAGCATCAAACACGCCTGTATGTCCTACCATATCCGGATTGGCATAGTTTACACATACAAAATCGTACGACTGCTTTCGCATAGCGAGCATTACTTTCTCTGTAAGCTCTATTGCACTCATTTCTGGTTGCAAATCATACGTGGCTACTTTGGGTGAGCTTGCCATGGTTCTATCTTCTCCATCAAAAGGCTCTTCTCTACCTCCATTGAAGAAGAAAGTGACGTGTGGATATTTTTCTGTCTCTGCTGCTCGCAGTTGCTTCTTACCATTGACAGAAAGCACCTCTCCGAGCGTATTTGTAAGATCTTGGCTATCAAAGAGTACATTTACGTTACGGTATGTTTTATCATACTCGGTCATTGTAAAATAATTAATATCCACTGTTTCCATACCGAAGTCTGGCATAGACTCTTGCGTGAGTACCGTACTTATTTGTCTTCCTCTGTCTGTTCTAAAGTTAAAACACAATACAATATCATCCTCTTGGATGGGTGTGTCATTGAGTATAATGGGTTGGATAAACTCATCACTCACTCCTTTATCATAACTTGCTTGTAAGGCTTCTTTGTAGCTTGTAGCCTTTTCTCCTTGACCATGCACCAATGCATTGTAGGCTAGCTGTGTACGCTCCCATCGCTTGTCTCTATCCATAGCGTAATACCTGCCGCAAACAGAAGCAAGCGTTGCTTGGCCAAAACCGTCTGCTTCTACTACCTCATCTATGTATCCAATACCATTGTGAGGATCTGTATCTCTACCATCTGTGAATGCATGTATGTATACTCTATCGTCTAACCCAAGAGCAGTAAAGGTTTTATTCAATGCTTTGAGGTGCTCTATACTACTGTGTACTCCACCATCACTTACTAAGCCCATCAGGTGTATGTTCCTAGATGGCTTGTCTTTGGCTAGCTGAAGTAGTTTTTGGAAGTTTTGCATGTCCAAAACTTCATTCTCTTTGAATGCTTTATTGATACGAACCAGCATTTGCCAAACCACTCTACCTGCTCCTATATTCATATGGCCCACCTCAGAGTTCCCCATTTGTCCAGTAGGCAACCCAACGTTTTCTCCATAGGTTTTTAGCGTAGCACTTGCAGCACGTTCTGTAAGGCTATCTACAAAAGGTGTAGTTGCATTAAAAATAGCATCTGAATCATCGTGCTTCCCTATTCCCCATCCATCTAAGATGAGTAAAATTACTTTTTTGTCCATGTATCCTAATGCAAAATTATTATTGCTCTTACCATTCCTACTTTTCCGTTGATTTTTATACCCACATTTACTGCAAATTCATCGATTAATAACTGCTCCTTTGTACAGGCAAACCAAATTTGTAACAAATTTATCTGTAGACCGTTAAAAACATATACCAACTTCGTGAAACGATTTCTTATCATACTGCTGGTGGTTGCAGGTTACAGTTCAGTCTCTGCACAAGGGTATAGTTTGCTACGCGGATACGTTACAGACTCCATGGCTACTCCTCTTCCGGGTGTACTGGTAAGATTAAAAGACGGTGGAGGCACCCTAACCGACAATGCAGGCAGATACGAACTCAGGCTACCCCAAGGAGTACACCGTATTAGTTTCCAATACATTAGCTACAAAAGTGTCCAAGTAGATCAATTGATAAATGGTAACACCACGCTGAACATTGTCCTCGAAGAAGATGCCAATCAGCTAGAACAGGTAACCGTAGCAAATAAGCGAAAAGACTATTCCTATGCCGTAATCCGCAATGCGATTGCAGAAAAGAAAAAATACCAAACGCAATACTTCAACCAAAAGAGAACCATATATGTAAAAAGTAAAGAGCATATTATTCGTTCTAAAAAAAAGGAGGAAGAGGAAAAGGAGGAAGATGCTAATACACTTGAGGCTATTACTAAGAAGCAACGTGATAGTATTCCTAACCTCCATTACTTCGAAGGAAAATTTACCCAATATACACAACCTCCCCGTGGTTTCAAACAAGTAAAAGAGGCAGCAAAACGCATTAGCAGTCAGCGAACTTTGATGTATACCAATACAACAGATGCAGACTTTGATTTTTATTCTAATGTAATCCAGGTAAAAAAACTGGGTGACAACTCCTACATTAGCCCATTGAGCAACGCCACATTTCTTAGCTATAAATTTAAGATGCTTGGCTCAGATTTTGACGGTGGAGAAAAATACTACCGCATTCAGGTAAAACCACGAAAAATGGGCAATGCCTTATTTTTGGGTGAGATACACATTTGGGACAAAACCTGGCGACTAAAGTACGTCAATCTATCCTTGCCTAAACGGTCCTTGATTGTGTATGACCAATTTAATGTAGAGCAGCACTACGGATACGCTCACGGCAAATGGATTTTACAGACCGAAAACCTTACGTGGCAGATGAAGACAACCTCCGAAACCACTAACGGAACGGCCAATGTTCTCTATACCGATTACTCCTTTGATAGCACGTATGCCAAGCGTTTTTTCAATGCTGAGGTGGGCGTTACGCAGGATAGTGCATACGAGAGAGATACGAGCTACTGGGCAACCATACGACCGATACCACTTACATCAGAAGAATCTAAATTCATTGTGTATAACGATAGTTTACTGAGAAGACAAAATAGTACGCAATATCTTGACTCTATTGATTCGGTATTCAATAAAGTGACGTTACTCAACCTCTTGTGGGATGGACAAGGACACATCAATAGAGAGAAAAAAGTAGTCTGGCAATTTGACCCAGCTATTGCTATGATTAACCCTGTAGCCATAGGTGGTTTTAGACTAAAGTACAGTACGAGCTATAACAAGACATTTGAAAGCAGAAAACGGCTTTATATCTCTCCTACGCTCAATTATGGATTTAGGAACAACGATATGAAAGGCGGAGGCATAATTAACTACACCTACAATCCTATGCGGCTTTCTAGGGTGAACGTGTCCTATTTCAATGACTTTAATGTTGTCAATCAGTTTGCCACTTTTCAAGATATACTGAGTAGAAACAATTTCTTTGAAACAAACACCATACGTATTGGTCATTCTTTTGAACTTATAAATGGCTTATACTTGGGCACATCGCTCAGTAGTAACCTTCGTAAACCGCTTACGGATTTCGAATTCAACCCTGCCTTTGATAGTACGTTTAATAATTTAAATAAACCTCCTTTAGACTTTAAAACCAATGGTAGCAGCGTTATTCGGATAGGGTTAACTTACACCCCAAAGCAATTGTTTATTCAAGAGCCAAAAGAGAAAATAGTCTTGGGTTCTCGTTGGCCTACTTTTACACTCTATTACCAGCAAGCAATCCCCAATATTTTTAATTCTACAACCGATTTTAAGTACATAGAATTGGGCATGAACCAAAAAATCAACTTAGGTATTTTTGGTACAAGCGAGTACAACATACAAATTGGGTCCTTTTTAGATACTACCGAAATGTTGCCCATGGACTATCGCTACCAGCGTGGGGGAGATCCCTACTTTTTCATTCCTCCCATGTTTGGCTATCAACTCATAGATAGCACCTTTCCCGTATTCAAAGGCTTCTTTGAGTCCCACTACAACCACGAGTTCAATGGTTTCTTGACAAGTAAGGTGCCCGGTCTAAAGCAACTAAACATTCGACTATCTGGAGGCGGAGGATTGCTGTATGTACCCGAACGCAATTTTCAATACGCAGAGCTGCATACGGGAGCTAACAGACTATTTCGTTGGGGTAAGGTTCGGTTCAAACTGGGTGTTTATTACGTTGTCTCGCAGAGCAACAAACAAGGCTTCAGGTCTGGTTTTAAATTCCTCGTTACCCCTTGGAATCCTAAAAATAGTTCTTGGGCATTTTAGGCAATTCTACAAAAGCATGGTTTATTTGCTGGTATGACCATCAAAGAAGCACAAGCAACAATAGACCACTGGATAACCACTGTAGGTGTACGGTATTTTGACCCCTTAACGAATACTGCTGTTCTCATGGAAGAAGTAGGTGAAGTAGCTCGCATAATGAGTCGCAAATACGGTGAGCAGAGTTACAAAGAATCAGACAAGGCAGTAGACCTTGGAGATGAGATGGCAGACGTGTTATTTGTGCTCATGTGTCTTGCCAACCAATGTGACATAGACCTGGAACAGGCCTTGGCCAAGAATTTGGACAAAAAGACCAAACGGGATGCACAAAGACATCAAAATAATCCAAAACTAGGATAGGAGGTACTATCTTTGACATACAATCCAAATGAAAAAAATAATTACACTTTCACTCATCCTACTCGGTTTCGGTGGTTTTGCACAGGAAGAAGTCGCTACTGCACCCAAAGGATCTATCGGTTTAGGCCTTCACTGGGCGTGTCCACAAAGTGAGTTACAAGATATAGAATACGATGATGGTTTGGGTCTAAACCTTTCCTACCTCAGTAAAAAAATGCCTTACAAGTCTCCGATCAATTTTCAATGGGGAGTGCGTATGGATTTTGCCAAATTAGGCTCACGAGAATTTGAAAGCATTATCGTTATGGACGAGAATGTAGCGTTAGAGGGAGGTGCTACCGTAACGGCAAGCAACCGTATGTACGGGCTCTTTGCCTCTGGCAGAATAAATTTTGCTCCTGAAGGCAAAAAAGTAACGCCGTACATCGATTTACTCGTAGGCCACAGAAACTATACTACACATCAGCTACTGGAACTCAACAAACCGGGATTGAATAAGGAGTATGAGGCTTCTGCCACAGCGGATAGAATAGTACATACCAGCCGATTTCATTATGGTGGTAGTGCAGGAATAAGCTATCAAGCTTCGCCTTCTGTTTCTTTGGAAAGTAGCATAACCTACACTTTTGGTCAAACGGGAGCTGCTCTACCACTGCAGGATATCATACGTGTAGATGGTAGCAATGAAATACGCTACGATAATTTTCAGCAGGTAAAAACAGATATTTTACTGATAAACCTGGGGTTGCAAATACACCTGTTCCAACACTACACAGAAAAGAATACCACTGTTCCTACGCGTACCTATCCTGAAAATACGGAGAACACACGGTACAAGGACACCACAGCACCTGCAGAAACTCCAAAAAATACACGACCAACACCTGTAAAAAAGAAAACGCCTAAAGTAAAACCGGACGGGCCAAAACGTGATCCCAATGCAAGAGGATAATGTACTCGACGCAGGCTACTGGAACAATCGTTACCTAGCGGAGAAAACGGGTTGGGACATAGGGCATCACAACACCATACACACCGACTATGTGGAGGCACATTATGCCAAGTATGCAAAAATACTGGAGCCTGGAGCAGGCAGTGCCTATGCGGTTGCTTACTTGCACTCTAAAGGATATACCAATGCATTTGCATTGGATTATGCCCCTGAAATAAAACAACGTTTCTTGGATAAAAATGTGGGCTTCCCTCCCAGTCATTATTTACTCGGAGATTTTTTTGATGTAGAAGAATCTTTTGACTTGGTACTGGAACAAACCTTCTTTTGTGCGTTGAATCCTGAGCTACGTAATGCATACGTAGAAAAGATGAGTCGTATTTTGAAACCAGCGGGCAAACTATTTGGGGTTCTTTTCAACTTCGATAAACCAGACGGACCTCCCTACGGTGGAAACCTGAAAGAGTACCGTACTATTTTTGAGCAAAAATTCGATATTCTGCGTATGGAACCAGCGGAAAACAGCATTCCAGAACGCAAAGGAAATGAGTTGGTTATAGAATTATTGAAAAAATAATAGAAACACGTTGCAGGAGTAAATTTGAGGTTTATTTTTGCACCCGCTTAACAGGAGAAATAACGTTCTTTGTAATAGCAATAAAGCGAAAGTAGCTCAGCTGGTAGAGCATCACCTTGCCAAGGTGGGGGTCGCGAGTTCGAATCTCGTCTTTCGCTCAACTAAAAAGGGGATTTATCCCTTTTTTTGTTTGACTACATTTGAAGTAGTTCAGAAGCTTGGGTGGCTCCGAAAAAGCAGAACTCCTTGAGTTCTTAACTTTATCGTGAGTCCTCGAAAGGAAGTCAAATCATAGATTTGAACCCTTTCGGGATGGAATTGGCCCGATTCAGATGCTTGGGTGGCTCCGTAAAAGTAGAACTCGTTGAGTTCTTAACTTTTACGTGAGTCCTCGAAAGGAAGTCAAATCATAGATTTGAACCCTTTCGGGATGGAATTGGCCCGATTCAGATGCTTGGGTGGTGGAATTGGTAGACACGTTGGACTTAAAATCCAATGACCTCACGGTCGTACGGGTTCAAGTCCCGTCCCGAGTACAAAGCCTAACGGCTAAAAGCCTGTTAATCGGTCTGATTGACAGGCTTTTTTGTTTTAAAGTTCCGACGGATTTCCAACAAATTGTTCTATTTTTAATTCAATCTTGTAAAGACAAAGAATGTGAACCTACCTCCGTTAACCCATCTATACATTTAGTCACTACAGTTGGTTCATTCTGACTTTATGATTGGTACAGCATAGATTCATTAGGGAATGAAAAAATCCTAAGAACGGACAGCACTTATATAGCAGGAGACACTGTAATAAATGGAAAGACAAATATCATAAAAAAACATGACGGATTTAATAATCACAGGGTGAA
>CAWVTO010000085.1:0-8495 GCA_963932895.1 uncultured bacterium | reverse complement strand
GTAAACACTGGTAAAGGAAGGAACTATGGCGTAGAAATAACCTTGGAAAGATTTTTAGAGAACGGTTTTTACTTTCTGAATACGCTCTCACTCTATCGCTCGTTTTACACAGATCAAAACGGGGATGAACACCCTACCGTATTTGACTCTCGCTATGCTGCCAATATTCTGGTAGGTAAAGAATTTTACTTTAAAGTAAAAAAAAGTAAAAAAGGAAAATTGAGCAAGAGTAGCCTCACTATAGATATGAAATTTATGGTGAATGGAGGCAGGAGGTTTACGCCTGCAGATGAAGTCGCAAGCAGAGCTCTAGGCGAATTGGTTAATGACAACTCCCAAGTATTTGCCAATCAGTATGACGATTATAATCGTTTTGACTTGCGAATAGCCTATAAAGTGCAAACTAAAAAAATGACGCAAGAATGGGGCATGGACATACAAAACGTAACCAATAGAGACAATATCTTTAATCAAACCTATGATCCAGCAACGGGTACATACAGAACAACTTACCAGACAGGGCTATTGCCGATAGGTATCTATCGCATCACATTCTAACGCTACTCTTTTGACCAATACGTCACTAAGGCACTCTTATTGTACCACCTCCTATATGAAATCCTTTTTACCTTTGGTTTTACTTCTCTTGATATTTGCCGCTTGCCATAAAGAAGACTTGCGAGCACCAGACTTTGACATAAGTTACGAAGCAAGGCAAGACAATGATATGCCTAATCAAATGATTGGTACAATTACCAACTTATCGTCTACTCCAGCCAACACTGTTTCTATAAGAATAGACAGATACACCGATTTTAATCTGGTACAAGACCCCATCATTATCCAGATAGGCAAACGATTATTTCAAAACGATACCGCTCAGTTCCTATTTGAGTCTAGTAAGCAAATAAAACGAGTAGAAATAACTGTAGAAGATGTAAAATAAATTCGCTGCCTGTCCATGTGCCAATGTTCTACCGAAGGCTAACAAGATCATTTATTGCGAATTACTTCAAACTTACTGTTACCACACCTTCCACTTTAGCCACTTGTGTGATATCGTGCTTTGCAAGACCTTTTAGCGTTTTGTCCCACTGTTTACCACTTAGTTCAATGCGTGTTTTTAAATCGCCTATTTCTAGTGCTCCATCATTTTGTACTAGTACATTCTGAACGGCTTTTTCGTTCTCTGTGAGTTCTACTACTTTCACCTTTTTCTCCGGACGCATCTGCGGAAAGAAAAGGACTTCCTGTATACTGGTATTATTGGTAAGTAGCATTACCAACCTATCTATACCGATACCTATACCTGCTGTAGGTGGCATTCCATATTCTAGTGCTGTAAGGAAATCTTCATCTATAAACATGGCCTCGTCGTCACCACGCTCCATGAGTTTTACTTGTTCCTCAAATCGCTCACGCTGATCTATGGGGTCATTCAACTCACTGTAGCAGTTTGCTATTTCTTTTCCGTTGATAATCAACTCAAAACGTTCTGTGAGCTCCGGATTGTCTCTGTGCTTTTTGGTAAGCGGAGACATGCTAATAGGGTAATCCATAATGAAGGTAGGCTGAATCAGTAGGTGTTCTACTTTCTCACCAAATATCTCATCTATTAGTTTGCCGCTCCCCATATTTTCGTCTACGTCTGCACCAAATTCTTTGGCTGTTTTACGCAGTTCGTCTTCACTCATAGTACTACAGTCTACACCTGTGTGTTTCTCTATAGCTCCAAAAATGGTGAGTCTTTCGAATGGTTTGCCAAAGTCAATAGTGTTGTCTCCAAAAACGACTTCAGACGTATTGTTTACATCTATGGCAATCTGACGAAGCATTTTCTCCGTCATATCCATCATCCACATGTAGTCTTTATAAGCTACATACAACTCCATTTGCGTAAATTCTGGATTGTGTGTGCGGTCCATCCCTTCATTTCTGAAGTCTTTAGCAAACTCGTACACACCCTCAAAACCACCAACTATAAGACGCTTTAGGTACAGCTCGTTGGCTATTCTAAGGTAAAGTGGAATATCTAGTGCATTGTGGTGAGTGGCAAACGGACGTGCCGCTGCACCACCTGGTATAGCTTGTAGTATAGGTGTTTCCACTTCCATATACCCCTTCGTATTCAAGAAGTTACGCATACTTGCTACCGCTTTGGTACGTTTTACAAACGTCTCACGTACTTGTGGATTTACAATTAAATCCACGTAGCGTTTTCTGTATCGCTGCTCAGGATCGGTAAATGCATCGTACACTTTGCCATCTACCTCCTTAGGCATTGGCAGTGGATTGAGCGATTTACTGAGAACCGTAAGCTCTTTTACATTGATAGAAAGCTCACCTGTCTGCGTGCGGAATACATTCCCTTTGACACCTATAATATCACCAATGTCCAGTATTTTTTTAAATACCTCATTGTACATTGCTTTATCTTCACTAGGACATAACTCATCTCTATTGAAATAGGCTTGTATGCTTCCTTGCTCATCTTGTATTTCGGCAAAACTTGCTTTACCCATAATACGGCGACGCATCATACGGCCTGCAAATGAGATATTTTCAAATTTCTCTGGGTTATCGTCAAACTGTTTACTTATTTCAACACTCGAAAAATCCTTGGCATATACATCTGCAGGATAAGGGTTCACTCCCATAGCTCTTAGTTTGTCAAGGGCTTGTCTTCGTTGAATTTGTTGCTCGTTTAACTCCATTAGTTCGAAAATGAGTGCAAATATAATTTTAGGAGAGTCAGATTACCGTTATTTATAGCAAAATGGGGCAACTTATTATTGGTATAAGTGGTCTTTTCTAAACTTGTACGTCTATTTTTGCTATCGGATGATAAAAAGAGGGTTGGTTATTTTCATAATACTGTGTGCAACTCTATGCATAGCACATGAACCAATTCAACAAAATAGCAAGGCAAAGTCTAGCTATGAATTTGTGCCAAATGTAGGGCAATGGCATCCCGCTATTCGATACAAGGCCGCTATTCCCTATGGGAATCTATTCCTAGAAAGCGATGCGATACACTACTTGCTTACCAATCCAAGAGATTACGATAGAGTAAGCCAGTGGAAACACGATAATCCTACAAAAAACAGTGAAGAATCTTTAGGGATGCACAGTGTGCGAATGCGGTTTTTGGGAATGGAATACGCCCCGCAACTAAAAGCAGAAAACACCCTAGAACGCTATTACAATTATTACGTAGGGAATAATCCTACTAAATGGGCCAGTAAGGTACATCCATCTATTCAGGTAAATTATCAAGAGGTATATCCAGGTGTCAACTTGGAAGTACTGGGGCAACAAGGATTAAAATATCAATGGCGGATAAGCAACCCTACAGCCAAAAAAGTAGCTGGTATACAAGTAGCCATAGAAGGAGCCACAAACGTTGCTCTAAAAAACGGTCAGGTAAAGATAGAAACCACGTGTGGCAATATAACCGATGATCGTCTTTTTGTATATCAGCAGATAGATGACGCTATAGTTGAGATAAATGCTAGATACACGTTGAATAACAATGTAATAGGATACGAAATATTAGGGGAAATCAATCCTGAATACCCCTTAATCATAGACCCAGAACTTATTTTTTCTACCTACTCGGGATCGTATGCAGACAACTTTGGTTTCACGGCAACCTTTGATAGTAAAGGAAATCTATATTCAGCAGGAATTGCTCAAGAAGTACCCAGTCTTTATCAATATTACCCCGTCACTTCTGGATCATTAGATACAATATATAATGGTGGAGCAGGTCCTACTCCCGCAGGTTTGCTTTGTGATGTCACTATTTCCAAATACGATAGTTCTGGGAGTACATTGCTCTGGGCCACATACTTTGGTGGTGCCCGAAACGAATTTCCACACAGCCTTGTAGTAGACCGAAATGATGATTTGGTCATTTTAGGTACCACTTTTTCTGCAAACTTCCCAGTCGATAGCTTTGGTTACGATACCACTCACGGTGGAGGTGCAGATATTTTCGTCTCAAAACTAAGTAGTGATGGCACATCGCTACTGGGCAGCACTTTCATAGGAGGTAGCCTAAATGATGGACTAAATCAAAACCCTAGTTTACGCTCCATGTACGCAGACGATTTCAGAGGAGACATTATCACCGATGATGATAATCGTATTTTTGTTGCTACCACTTCTTTATCCGGCGATTTACCAACTGTAAACGCAATGCAAAGCATAAAAGGAACAGCATATGACGGCTATATTTTTGAACTTTCCTCCGATATTCATACACTCAATTGGGCTACTTATTTAGGGGGCAATGGTAGTGACGCGTTCTACAGCATAAAACTAGACCAAAAAGGCAACATCTATATTGGTGGAGGGACCACTAGTACCAATTTGCCTGCTACAGATTCAGCTACAGGTCCTGCATTTCTTGGAGCAACGGACGGCGTTATTGCCATCATAGATAAAAACACAAAACAGCTAAAAAAACTCACCTACTGGGGTACAGAGGAGTATGACCAAATCTATTTTATAGATAGAGACCCACAAGGCAGAATATACGCAACAGGGCAAACCGCTGGTTCTATTACCAAAACGGCTGGTGTGTATGGTCAAAGCAACAAGGGTCAATTTCTATTTAGGATAGACACTTTATTGCAGAATCAAGATTTTGTGACCACATTTGGCAATACAACAAATGCTCCAAATTTAGCTCCGAGTGCCTTTTTGGTTGATGTGTGTGGTCATATCTATTTTTCTGGGTGGGGAAGCAATGTAGATCCTAGTGACCTTACCACTATTCCAGGCTCGACCAACGGAATGGCTGTAAGTGCTGATGCAGAGCAAAGCACTACAGATAATCGAGATTTTTACATAATCGTATTTGGTCGAGACGCAGTGGATTTACTGTATGCCACCTATTTTGGGGGAAATGTGACTGGAGATCACGTAGATGGAGGTACCAGTAGATTTGACAAACGTGGCGTCATGTACCAAAGTGTTTGCGGCAGTTGTCCGCCTAGCACAGATGGTCAGCAAAGGGAAGTGAATGATTTCCCCACCACTTCAGGAGCTGCGTTTGAGTATAACTCAAGTGTACGATGTTCCAACGCATCATTCAAAATAGACTTGCAAATACGGTCAGCAGTCATTTCAGATTTTGTGGCTGCACCCGTTGTAGGCTGTGCTCCTCACGACGTACAGTTTATCAGCACAAGTGTGCTAGGCAAATCGTTTTTATGGGATTTTGGCGATGACTCTACCTCGACCGAATTAAATCCTTTGCATACGTTCCTAGAACCGGGCAAATATACTGTGTCACTTACCGTGACAGATAGTGGCACCTGTAACATAGTGTCCAGCTACGAGCGTACTATTGATGTATTGGACCAAGGTATTGCTGAGTTTTCAGCTGATTTTGATAGATGCAACAATACCTTTACCATTGAGAATCAATCTGAAGGTGCCTTTTCATATCGTTGGGATTTTGGTGATGGGAATTCTTCTACAGAAGCCAATCCAAAACACCAATACGAAGAAGCAGGAGATTACACCATAAGCCTGCTTGTAAATGAAAACACCATGTGTTCAGACCAAACATATCATGGAGTAACCATAGAAAACAGAGCAAACCCTACCATTAAGCTATACAACGTATTCACTCCAAATGGAGATGGCTTGAATGATTGCTTTAGTATGGATGGTAATTTCTTGGAGTGTAAGGATTATCTACTGAAAATATACAACCGCTGGGGGGAATTAGTTTTCAGAACATCTAATCCAAAAGAATGCTGGAGAGGCAATCACATGAAGCAAAAAGATATACTCCCAAGTGGCACATACTTCTATCTTCTATTTCTGGGCAAAAACGTGGAAGAACCCATCTCAGGCATGGTTGAATTAATTAAGGATTAATCCATTGGCATCTGATTATTGATGCCATAAAAAACGATATTTGAACAAATAATTATCGCTTATATGATTAATAAAAATAACCTGGCTTTACTTTTTGCCTTTTTTTGTTTACTAACACTACTGTATTTTTCACCAAATCAGCAAAAATTAGATGCTACTGTATCGCCTATAATTCCGAATACGTTAGACAAAAAAACACGAGCTGATTTAGCCAATCTCCAAAATTTTGAGATGACTAAAGACCCAGCATTGGGTTACGTACCCCGTGAACGTTTGTGGCTTGCAACAAAAGGACTAGAAGAAAGACAAAATGCAAAAAGCAAAGCTTCTATCCCAGGAATAGTTTGGAGAGAAAGAGGCCCAAGCAATGTATCTGGTCGAACACGTACAGTACTTTTTGATCCAAATGACGCTGCAAATAAGCGAGTTTTTGCAGGCAGTGTATCTGGCGGCCTGTGGGTTACCGATGATATCTACGCATCCACCACTTCGTGGAATGCTGTAGACGAATTTTTAGAAAACCTTGCTATTACCAGTATTGCTTACGACCCTACCAGCACCACGACTATGTATTTTGGAACTGGGGAAGGTTTTTCTAACGTAGATGCTGTAAGAGGTGACGGAATTTTTAAAAGCACAGATGGGGGAAGCACCTGGACACAACTATCTAGCACTACTAATAGCCCGTTTAACTACACTCAAAAAATAGTTGTAGATGCTTCTGGCAATGTTTATGCTGCAACCAGGGATGGCGGAATTCAAAAATCGTCCAATGGAGGCACATCATGGAGCACTGTACTATCAAATTCTATTCCTGCGTTGGGTACAAATGCCACCACAACTAGAGCTGCAGATATAGAAATCGCGGCAAATGGAGACATCTATGTGGCTATGGGTATTTTTAATTCGGACGGGATATACAAAAGCACCAATAGCGGTACAGCGTGGACCAAAGTGTACACTGCCTCTTCAGAAGAACGAATAGAACTTGCGTGTGCTCCGTCAAATAGCAACTACGTATATGCACTTACTCAAGATGCCACCGCAAACGATGCAGAAAATTTTCTAAGGACAACGGATGGAGGAACCTCCTGGACGACTCTTTCTCCGCCAACGGGTTTTAGTGCCCAAACATGGTACAATATAAGCTTAAGTGTAGACCCTAACAACGAAACTAATTTGTATACGGGTGGACTTGATCTATGGAAATCAACCAATTCTGGAACTTCTTTTACAAAAGTAGCCTATTGGAATAGTTCGCCTAAGGTGCATGCAGATCATCATATAGTTGTTTTCGCTCCTGGGAGCTCAGATTCTATTTTATTTGGCAATGACGGCGGCGTTTTTCTAACCGAAAATGGCACTTCAGCTAACCCTTCTTTTCGATTTCAATCTACCGGTTATAACGTGACTCAGTTTTACTCAGGAGCTATACACCCTACAGCTAGTGAAAATTATTTTCTGGCTGGAGCACAAGACAATGGTAGCCAAAAATTCACCTCTGCTTCTGTAAGTGCTACTATAGAAGTGACCGGGGGAGACGGCGGTTTTGTTTTTATAGATCAAAATGACCCAACTTATCAGTTTACATCATATACCCGAAATCAATACAGAAGGTCTACCAATGGCGGACTATCTTTCTCTAATATTAATATTAGTTCTACCGTAGGAAAATTCATTAACCCTACTGATTATGATAATGATGCGTTTGTTATGTATACCTCTTATGGCAGTGGAACATACTTGAGATGGACAGACCCAAGAACAGGCACCACTTTGTCAACAATTACTTTTAGTGCTTCTGGTACAGGGGAACCTTCTGCTCTATTCTGTGACCCAAATACTGCAAACAGGTTGTATATAGGTACCGATGATGGAGAAATTTGGAGAATAGACAATGCCAACGGTACACATACCGCATCCCAAATTACAGGTGCTGGAATGCTGGGCTACGTGAGCAGTATAGATGTAGAAGATGGAGACCCTACTCACTTACTTGCTACCTTTTCAAGTTATGGTGTAAATCAGGTTTGGGAATCTACCAATAGCGGAACGTCATGGACTGTTTTAGATGGATCAACTTTACCAGATATGCCAATTCGTTGGGGAATGTTTAGTCCGCTAGGATCAGACAGTATATTCTTAGCTACCGAACTAGGGGTTTGGACCACAGATAATGCAAATGGTGCTTCTACTGTGTGGGGAGCTTCTAATACAGGGCTGGCAAACGTAAGAACCGATATGCTACAATGGCGAGATTCTGACTCTACGCTAATAGCAGCGACTCACGGTAGAGGCCTTTTCTCTGCCTCGTTTTCTGAAGTTTATACGGCCGATTTCGCATCGAATAGACAGACAACATATTCCTCTTCACCAATATCCTTTTTTGATGCTTCAATAGGTGCAACATCCTGGGCTTGGGATTTTGACAATGATGGAACTACAGATGCAACAGCACAAAACCCTACGTGGACCTATACTACTGGAGGGTATAAAACGGTGACCCTAGAAATAAATGGGTCTCTTACTGAAACTAAAACGAACTATATCACGGTAATACCCAACCTTGGCACGCCCTATACCGCAGCTGATGGGGGAAA
>CAWVTO010000084.1:0-8540 GCA_963932895.1 uncultured bacterium | reverse complement strand
AGCTCCATGATATCAAACAAGTTTTGAAGTCCTTCACTTTTTGGCTCTCCCGGTTCGGTAGGTCCATTATCTGTAACGGCACGCATTATTTTCTTACGTAGTCCTTTCTCCTCTTCATCAAACATAATGGTATCTGCATCTCCACTACTCTTGCTCATTTTACCTTGAGCAGTAAGTCCAGGCACTTTTACCAGCTCACCCGTACTACTATATGCTTTCGGCTCTTTGAAATAATCTGTGCTGTACATGTGATTAAATCGATTGGCAAATGTACGTGTCATCTCGAGGTGTTGCTGTTGGTCTTTGCCTACAGGCACCATCTCTGCATGATGTACCAGTATATCTACTGCCATGAGCACAGGGTAGGTCAATAATCCTGCGTTCACATTGTTTTTTTGGCTACGTATTTTATCCTTGAAAGAAGTACTACGTTCTAACTCACCTATGTATGCGTTCATGTTCATATACGTATATAACTCGCTGATAGCAGGCACGTCACTTTGCACGAAAAGAGCACATTTCTCTGGATCTACGCCCATAGCCAAATGCTCCGCAAGTACTTGGTGTACATTGTTGTGCAAGTCTGCTGGTGTAGGATGGGTAGTAAGCGAGTGGATATCTGCAATAAAAAAAAAGCAGTCGTGTTCTTCCTGCATTTTTAGAAAATTTTTGACAGCTCCAAAGTAGTTGCCTAAATGCAACTTACCTGTTGGTCTTATCCCTGATACTACTCTTGCCATTGTTTTATAGAAGGGTCAAAAATAGAAGGACTATCATAAGATTACCAATGTTGTGGATATTTATCAGAATGGATATGAAATAAGCATAAAACGATTGACTTAAGCGAGCTCAAATTGCTTCTGAAATAGCTCGTGATATACTCCTTCCTTTTGCAACAATTCTTCGTGACTACCTTGTTCTACTACTCTACCGCTATCCAGTACCAATATAGTATCTGCTTCTCGTATGGTACTAAGCCTGTGAGCTATTACAATACTCGTGCGGCCCTTCATTAGTTTTTTGGTTGCTTGCTGTATGAGCTCTTCTGTTTCAGAGTCTACACTGCTGGTAGCCTCGTCGAGTATAAGTACACTTGGATCTGCTGCCATTGCTCGTATAAAACTAATGAGTTGGCGTTGGCCCACACTCAAAGAACTTCCGCGTTCCATTACCTCATAATCCCATCCACCGTCTAGTCCGTTGATAAAATCCAAGGCATCTATACTCGCTGCTGCTGCATTCATACGTTCCTCGGTTATACTTTGGTCTTTTAGATTTACATTGTCGGCTATGCTACCTGCAAAAAGGAAAACATCTTGCAAGACTACTCCTACCTGCTCCCGCAGCACGCTTACATCCAGATCATTTACATTGTGACCATCTATCTGTATCTCTCCTTTTTGTACCGTATACAATCGGGTTATGAGATTAATAATGCTCGACTTGCCCGCTCCTGTTGCTCCTACTATAGCCATACTCTTACCAGCCGACAACTTGAAACTAATATCCTTTAGCACATAATCCTCGTCTACGTAGGCAAACCATACCTTGTCGAAAGAAATATCCCCTTTGATTTCTGTTGGCGAAATATTTCCTTGGTTCTCTTTTGAACTAGCGTCATCTATCAACTCAAAAATACGTTCACTAGCAACTACACCCATTTGCATGGTATTAAATCTATCTGCAATAAATCGTATTGGTCTAAAAATCATTTGCACATACAAATAGAAAGCAGTGATAAGACCCGCACTAGCAATACTCGGCGAACCAGCTACCCACCAGATAATAAGACCCAATGCCAAACTACTGAGGATATCTACCACAGGAAAATATACGGCGTAGTAATATATACTGCGTTTGTACGCATCTCTGTGCTTGCGATTCATCAGCTCAAATTTTTTGAACTCCTGCTCCTCTTTTCCGAAAATTTGCACTACTTCCATTCCTACAATCTGCTCTTGTACAAAGGCATTCAGTTTAGACACCTGTTGTCGTACGACCTGAAAAGACTTGCGTACACCTCTACGAAATATTTCTGAAGCTATGAGCAACACAGGAAGTACGGTAAGCGAAACCAACGTAAGCTCCCAACTCGTAGCAAACATTATGATAAGCACGGTTACAATTTGAATGAGGTCTCCTACTATAGAGATAAAACCTTGCGAAAAAAAAGAGGATATAGTCTCTACATCCGATACCGATCGGGTAACCAAGGTACCCACTTTGCTTTTATCAAAAAAGGCAGAATTGAGAGAAAGAATGTGTTTAAAAACCTTCATTCTTAAATCCTTAATCACATTTTGTCCCAGTAGATTGGTAACATACGTATGTCCAAATAAGGTAAAACTATGCACTATGAGGTGCATAAAGATGAGTAGACTAAAATACAAAATAGCGTCTTTATCTCCCTCAGCAATCGCTTGATCTATGGTGAGTTGGATGAGGTACGGACGGACAGGTGCCAAAGCCGTCAGCATTAATACCAATACAATAGCACCTGCAAGTAGCTTGCGGTGCGGACGAGCAAGTTTTATGATTCTTCCTATTAAGTGAAAATCAAATGCAGCTCCTTCTTTTTTACTTCCTGTACTCATCCCAGTTATATCCTATCTCTTCTAGATAAAGTCCTTTGGCAGCTACACTTTTGCCGCTACTGCTTCGTTTTTTATCGTGTATTATTTGTTCCAATTGGTCTAGCGAAATATTCCCATAGCCTACATCCAATAATGTACCTACGAGTGCTCTTACCATATTGCGGAGAAATCGGTTTGCCTTTACATGAAACTCAAAACCATACTGTACCTCTTTCCATTCAGCTAACATCAAATCGCAGTTGGTTGTTTTCCCATCTGCATTTCTTTTGCAAAAAGATGCGAAATCATCTTGCTGCATTAAAACCTTGCAGGCCGCATTCATTTTATCAATTGATGGCATTTGGAAGAGAAAGAGAGATCCGCCTTCTTGAAAAGGATTTTTCCTAAAATGTGTTTTGTAAACGTACTTGCGATATGTTGCAGAGAAACGCGAGTGAAAATTTTCTTCTACTTCAAAAGCATCGTAAATGGCGATATCCGAAGGAAGCATCTGATTTATCCTAAATAAAAAACGCTGAGGCAATTCTTTGTCGTAATCAAAATGAAGGATAAAATGACGTGCATGAACACCTGCATCTGTGCGTCCACAGCCCATTATATTCGTTTTAGTACCTAGTATTTTGGCCAATTCTCCCTCCAGAGCCTCTTGCACAGTAGTACCATTCAGTTGTGATTGCCACCCATGATAATTGGTTCCATCATAGGCTATTTCTAATACGTACCTCACTTTGTGCGGCAAATATATTTTGATTGAAACCCAAACACCTATTTCTTCCTTAAGAATTCTATTTTTGTCCACCTAAAACAATCACCATGAATAAGCAACTAATAGAATGTGTACCTAATTTTAGCGAAGGCAGAGACCTTGCTATCATAAAACAGATAACCAACGAAATAGAAAGCGTAGATGGGGTAAAGCTTCTCGACGTAGATCCCGGAGCAGCTACCAATAGAACTGTAGTCACTTTTGTAGGAACTCCACAAGCAGTGGTAGACGCAGCTTACAAGGCTATCGTGAAAGCTGGTGAGCTGATAGATATGAGTAAGCAAACAGGTGAGCACGCTCGTATGGGTGCTACAGATGTTTGTCCGTTTATACCAGTAGCCAACATCAATATGGAAGAAACGGCAAATTGGGCTATAAAACTAGCTAAGCTTGTAGGCGAGACTACACACATTGCCACTTATCTGTATGGTGCTTCACAACCCAATACAAAAAGAAATGTACTCAGCATAATACGTGCAGGTGAGTACGAAGGCTTCTTCGAAAAAATAAAAAATCCAGAATGGAAACCTGATTTTGGCCCGAGTGTATATAGTGCCAAAAGTGGTGCAACAACAATAGGAGCTAGAGATTTTCTTATTGCTTACAATGTGAACCTCAACACTAAGTCTACTCGCATAGCCAATCGTATCGCATTTGATGTGCGAGAAACAGGCAGAGTAAAACGTGAGGGCAATCCATACAACGGTAAAATTGTAAAAGACCAAAACGGAGAATCGATAAGAGTACCTGGAGCATGTAAAGCGGTACAAGCTGTAGGTTGGTTTATAGATGAGTATGACGTAGCACAAGTAAGTGCTAATCTCACCAATTTTAATATCACGCCTATACATACCTTCTTTGACGAGGTACAAAAGAGCTGTATAGATAGAGGCGTACGTATCACAGGAAGTGAATTAGTTGGACTTATTCCATTACAAGCTATGCTAGATGCGGGTAAACACTACCTCAAAAAACAAGGCCGTTCACTTGGCGTAGATGATGCAGAACTCATACATATAGCCATTAAATCCCTTGGATTGGATGAACTAGGTCCATTTGATCCAGAAAAGAAGATAATAGAATACCAACTGAGCAATGCAGATGACGAAAAGCTAATAAGCCTATCTGCAAAAGACCTCGCTACAGAAACAGCAAGTGAGAGTATGGCTCCAGGAGGAGGTAGTATAGCCGCTTATGTAGGTGCTCTTGGGGTGTCTCTAGGCACTATGGTAGCCAATCTATCTGCCAATAAAGCAGGATGGGAAAGCAAACTAGACGTATTTTCTAACTGGGCAGTAGAAGGCCAAGAACTAAAAAAAGAAATGCTTTTTCTAGTAGACGAAGATACCCGCTCCTTCAATGGTATAATAGATGCTATACGCATGGCAAAAGATACCGATGCAGAAAAAGCCGCTCGTAAGAACGCAATTGAATTAGCGAGCCAATACGCAGCAGAAGTACCCTACAAAGTGATGCAAACAGCTATGGGTGCTAGAGAATTATTGCAAGCCATGTTAGAGATAGGCAACCCGGCTTCTGTAACCGATGCTGGAGTAGGAGCACTGTGTTGCCTTACAGCCATTGAAGGTGCGTATATGAATGTACGCATCAACACAAAGGACCTCAGCGATCATACTTTTGCAAATGACTTAAATGCCAAAGCAGAAAATTTATTAAAAGAAGCAAAACAAGTCTTCGGAAGTATTACAACTGAAGTTCATCAAAAAATCAGTTAGAGATTATGTTCATTTGACACTAAAGACAATATTCTATCATTTTTTTTAGTTAATATTGTACTCCAACTGAATTTTAAAATTAGGAGTATCTTACATATGAATAAAGCACTATCAGCTCTTTTACTATTGTTTTCTGTAGCGGCATCCGCCCAACAGGACCCTTACTATACGCACTTCAAAGATGTGATGCAAGCGTATAACCCAGCAGCAGCTGGACACCAATGGGGAGAAATCTGTATAAGCGGGCTTACGCACCATCAGTGGAGAGATTACGGAGATGATACAAAAGCTAGAGGTACAGATGCTACTGAAGATGTAGGACTTGCTAATGTAGCTCCCGTGACGTATAACATAAACGTAAATACCGTTTTCAAAATTGGCCAAGGAGGTGATAAGTTCATTGGTGCTGGTTTAACTATCATAGATGACCAAATAGGCTTCACTGCTTCTACTGGATTCATGGCTAATCTTAACTTTAGAAAACAATTTCAGGGAGGTTTCAGTGAAATAAGTGGTGGAATCGGAATTGGTTCTCGTCAGTGGGGTTGGGAAAATCCAGATTTCAAGGCAAAAGATCCAGGAGACCCGAATGTACCTATGTCAAGTGCAAGTGAATCTGAATTTAATCTTAACCTAGGAATACAATATAAAATAGCTAGCCTAGCTAGAGGAAAGATAAAAAACCTGTACGCAGGATTTTCTATTACTAACTTGAACAGTCCGCTATACGAAATACCTGCAGGACCGTTGGGTGGAATTATTCCCCGTCAGTACGTACCACATTACTATACCGTTGTAGGAGCAGATATGCCAATAGGTAATTTTATACTGGAACCAGCCATACTGGCCAAGTACGGATTGCTAAACGGGGCATACAAACCACAAATAGACTTGAGTGCTACTGCTTTGTTTTCCAACACATTCAGAGGAGGTATAGCATTTAGACAATGGGGCAATAGTGATGCCCTTTCTATATTGCTCGGGTACCAAAAAGATAAAATAAAAATAGGGTACGCTTATGATATTACATTGTCTAATGTACAGCGAGTAAGTAATGGTACGCATGAAATTTTTGTGCGGTATTGTATCCCAATAAAAGTAAAACCGCCAACAGAGTTTTTTAGAGAAAGTGTACGCTTTCTTTAAAAAAGAAAAAATGTTTAGAATACTATACCAATAATTAAAAACGTTAATAACAAGAATGACAAAAACATATTTAATTGTTTTAATCAACATTTCAGTGTTAATTTGTCAGACTTTTAGAAAAGTAAGGTTTATATGAAATATACAGCGAAGGCACTTGTGATGATATCGATATTGACGCTAATAGGATGCGGCTTTGGAGATAATGGAGAGTTGATTGGAGTTCAAGGAAGACGTCCTTGGTTCCACCCTCAACCATTTGGTACAGTATACGTACCTACCGGTACGTTCCATACGGGACAGAGTGATGAAGATATTTTTCACACCTATATAGCACCAAACAAACAAATCTCTGTTCACGCCTTGTGGATGGACGATACCGAGATTACAAACAATGAATACCGTCAGTTTGTAGGATACGTAAAAGATAGTTTTATGCGTCTTGAGATGGAGGCTACTATAGAAGTGGAAGATGAGCACGACGATTATGAGATTTTAGACTATGAAGCGGAAGTGGATGCTCAAGAGTTTTACGACGAACATGGCGATAGATTCTTCTACAAAGGTGCTGAACGATATGAGCACAGAAAACAGTGGGATATCAGAAAACTTGAATACACATATACGTATGTAGATTTTCAAGCTGCTGCAAGAAACAGTTACTTAGAATCAAACAGAGCAGACTATCTAGTAACCAAAACAAGAGCTATCTATCCAGATACACTGGTGTGGGTACGCGATTTTACCTACTCATACAATGAGCCAATGGCTAGACAATACTATAATCATCCAAAATATGATGATTACCCAGTTGTTGGTATCAACTGGCACCAAGCCAATGCTTTCTGTAATTGGAGAACAAAATGGCTAAACAGATACTGGTCTCAACAAGAAATGCCTATCACTGAAGCATGGAGATTACCTACAGAATTTGAGTGGGAATTTGCAGCAAGAGGTGGAAGAGATAACAATATGTACCCATGGGGTGGCCCTTACACTAGAAATAGTAAAGGGTGTTTGTTAGCTAACTTCAAGCCAAACAGAGGCAACTATACAGCTGACGGTGGTTTGTACCCTGTACGTGCAGATTCTTATTTCCCGAACGATTACGGTTTATTTAACATGGCTGGTAATGTAGCAGAATGGACTATATCAGCATATGACGAGACAAGTATGCAGTTTACACACGATTTGAACTCTGATTATCAATACGATGCAGATGACGATGGACCTCTATCTCTGAAACGTAAAGTTACACGTGGAGGAAGCTGGAAAGATGTAGCTTACTTTATCCAAAATGGTTCTAGAGCATACGAATACCAAGATACGTCAAAATCGTATGTGGGTTTCAGATGTGTACAGACATACATAGGTAGATCTGCAAACGACAATAGATAGTCAACCTACACTGTCTATTATTCCTTTCACTTATACCCTAAATAGAAATAATTTTACATTTCTATTCTAATGCTAAATCAAATACCTTTATATATTTGACCAATATTATTTACAACTACATTTAACAATACATAAAAACAACTTAAAAACAGAAAATCATGGCAAACTTCTTTGAATCAAAAACAGGTAAGAATATAATGGCAAAAGCCTACGGTCTAGGTGCGGCAGTAGTAATCCTTGGAGCGTTATTTAAAATACAACATTATCCTGGAGCAGATTTCATGCTTATTCTTGGTATGGGTGTTGAGGCTCTTATTTTTGCTATCTCAGCTTTCGAACCAATACACGAAGAATGGGATTGGAGTTTAGTACATCCAGAACTTGCAGGTATGGAAGGTGAAGAAAAAGCCAAAGGAGGAATTGCTCAAGGTGATGCAGTATCTCAGCAATTAGACAAAATGCTTGCTGACGCTAAAATAGGTCCAGACCTAATAGAAGGTCTTGGTTCAGGTCTTAAGTCTCTATCTACTAATGTAAGTTCAATGTCTGACTTAAGTGGTGCTAGTATAGCAACAAAAGAGTATGCGGATAACATACACAAAGCAAATGAGCAAATGATTGGTATGAATTCTTCATATGGTAGAGCAGTAAACGCTTTAGATAGCCTTTCTGAAACAACTGAATCATTCAAAGAAACAACGAATAAAGTGTCGAGTATCAATGCTACGCTAAATGATAGTTTAGTAAGTTTCGATCAAAACATCCAAAACTTGAACAAAGTATACGGTGGAATGTTGAACGCTATGCGTCCTAACTCTTAATCATAGTTTTAATCTAATAATTAATTATAGAAAATTATGGCTGGAGGAAAAATGTCCCCAAGGCAGAAGATGATTAACATGA
>CAWVTO010000083.1:0-8586 GCA_963932895.1 uncultured bacterium | reverse complement strand
CAAAGAATCTGTGTCCTTCTCCAGATAGCTCATAATTGCGTTCTAGCCATATATCATCTGTTAGTTGGCTTCCTCCACTTGTTATGGTAGGCATGTTTACTCTATCTCTCACCTCATTGAGGTAACCAAGTGCTTTGCCATCATTTGCAGGTATATTTCTGTTGTGTGCTTCTGCTGCCATTAATAGTACATCTGCATAACGTATAACGCGGTAATTTACTGGGCTAGTTAAGTCATTATCTGGCAAACCTATTTCGCCTATACGTTTGATATACTTGTTGTTGTAGTATCCCGTATGACCACCTCCACCTTCGGCATAGGTTATGTCTCTACTGCCTATAAAAGCATCGATGTCTAGTACACTAGCGTCTCTACGTACGTCACCAGCTGCGAAGGAGTTAAATAGTTTTTCAGTAGGTAGGTTGTAGCTATTGCCATCTCCGTATACGGGTCCGTTGTATTGGCGTATACCGTGAAAACCTGGGGCAGCATTTCCCTCTAGACAGATTAAGCAACCGTAACCGCCACCTTCTGCACCACTGTATTGTACATCAAATACTGTTTCGCTATTCCCTTCATTTGCTACGGAGAATAATTTGGTGTAGTCATCTATTAAAGCGTACGGTCCTTCGTCTATGACTTGATCCAGTACTATAGCTGCTTCACCAAACTTATTTTGGTAGAGCAATACTTTGCCTAACATAGAAAGGCAAGCCCCTTTGGTAATCCTACCTTTCTGAGGATTTGTCCAGTCGAGTATAGTAGCTGCACTTCTTAAATCTTTTTCAATTTGCACATATACTTCTGCTTTTGGAGTTCTTTCAATAGCTGTTACTTCATCTGCTCCTAGTCTTTTGTCTACTACCAATGGCACGTCGCCAAAGTACTTTACTAATTCAAAGTAGTAGTAGCCTCTCAAAAATTCTGCTTGTGCTATGATCTTATCTTTGCCTTCAAAATCAATTTTATTCTTGTTTTCTAAGAGGTAATTGGCACGGGTAATACCTGCGTAGTTCCAACGAAAAACATTTCTAATTTCATTATTCACTGCGTCGTGGCTCATGTTTTCAATCTCATGTAAACCTTCTGTATCTGTAACACTCTCACCACCTGCTATGGCATTGTCACTGGCGATTTCGCCAATCCAAACGGTGATAAAAGAAGATTGCAATAGGTCGTATGCTCCAGTAAGAGCACGCTCGTAGTCTACGGGTGTTTCAAAATAATTTTCGGCATCCTGCGTATACAGTGGGTTTACATCCAAAAACTTTTGGCATCCTGCAAATAGCAGTATTGCTAAACTAAATATCGCTGTAAGTTTGATTGTTGTCTTTTTCATATTGCTTAGAATTTGATAGAAAGTCCTGTCATGATTGTTCTTGCTTGTGGGTAAAATCCGTAGTCTATGCCGGCAGCTAAAGCACCGCCAAATGAACCTACATCTGGATCATAACCTTGATAATTGGTAATTGTAACTAGATTGTTTGCCGCTATGTATATACGGGTACTTGATACTTTGAACCTGCTCAATAGCTTGGTAGGTAAGGTGTAACCCAATTGTATATTTCTTAGTCTCAAGAATGATCCACTTTCTACATAGTAGTCAGAGAATACATTGTTTCGGGTAAGGTCTGTGGTTAATCTAGGATTTTCATTGGTAGAATTAGGACCTGTCCATCTGTCTATGGTGTAGCTTAGTTGATTGGCAAATGGTTGCTGACGCTCATAGTTTCTGATTATTTCTTGGCCTATTGCACTATACAGATTAGCTGAGAAATCAAACCCTTTGTAATCCATATTCAGGTTGTATCCGAAGGTGAAGGTGGGTATAGCATTACCCAATTCTTTTTGGTCAGTATCGTCACTGAAACTGATTTTACCATCACCATTTTGATCTACAAAACGAAGATCTCCTGGCTCAGCACCTTCTTGCACTACCGGGCTATTGTCTATTTCCGCTTGGTTTTGGAATACTCCGTTTGTTTCGTACCCTATGAAATAACCTATGGCATGTCCTTCTTGGAAGCGAGTAGCTATGTTACCCCCTACACCAAAGCTTGCCCCCGGCAAAAAATCAACTCCATCTGGAGTCTTTACTACTTCGTTTTTGAGGTATGTTGTATTAAAGCTTGTACTCCAGTTGAAGTCTTTGCGTTTCTTGCCTACATATCCTAGTTCCAATTCTACCCCTCTATTGCTTACATCTCCAGCATTAATAATAGGAGGGTAGCTACCTGGTCCGGCTGTACCTAGTACGGCACTTACATTTGGTTGAAAGAGTAAATCTCGTGTGTTTTTAATGAAATAATTGATTGTCACATCAAGCCCTTTGAAAAGCTTAACGTCTGTACCTAAATTGAATTGGCGAGTCGTTTCCCATTTTAAATCTGGATTTGCCGCTCTACCTATAGCCGTTCCTTTTATGATTACATCATCAAATACATAGTCACCTTCACCGTTTAGCAAACCGCGATAAGCAAAGTTAGGAATTTGATCATTCCCACTTACTCCGTAACTCATACGCAGTTTTAAATAGCTTATTTTATCCCATTTGAAGAAATCTTCTTCGGATAGCATCCAACTTCCAGATACGGTTGGGAAGATTCCATATCTACTGTTTGGGCCGAATTTACTCGATCCATCTCTACGCACAATAAGTGAACCGTTGTATTTTGTACCATAACGGTACTGAGCTCTAACGAATGTAGATAGTAGTCTTTCTTGAAACTGAAATGAGTTGGTATTGTTTAGGAACCCTCCCGGTGCTAAGTTGGCAGATATATCTGCGTACTCTATACTATTGTTTGGGATGTTAAAAGCGGTACCGCCAAGTCCTTGGCCATTTCTGCTAAATACAGATACACCTGCAGTAGTCTTTAAGTTGTGAATGTTTCTGAAGTTGTACTCGTGGTTTATAAAACTTTCAAAGTTGAGGTCAGCATAGGTAGCACGTGCTTCGTATACACTAGCTCCACGATCTATTAATGTGCCTGGTGCTATTTCCACTTGTGTAGGGTCTAAATCTGCATTTAATGCAGTGTTTTGGGCTTTACCTGGGCCATACCATGTGAGCGGTGAGAATGCTTTTTGATCTACCAATGCAAAGTTGTAGTTGAATCTATTGGTGAACGTAAGGTTATCTGTGATATCAAAGGCAAGTTCTTCTTTACCTACAAACTTGTCTACATAGCTCGTATTGTAGGTGTTTTTTATTTGTGCTATTGGGTTGATAATATCACTTACTTCCTCCAAGTATGAATACGTTCCATTTGTTTCTTGTACTGGATCTGTTGGGAAAGCATTGATTGTATTGTACAATACAGAACCTATTCCGTTTTCAGGAAGAGCACTACGTTCTTCATTGGTATAAAGGAATACACTGCTTAGTCTAAGTCTATCGCTCATTTCAGTGTTAAGGTTTACGCGAGCATTTAGTCGAGTAAAGTTAGCCTTGTCGCCTCCAACTATACCATCTTGCGTAAAATAGCTACCACCTATAGAGTAGGTAGTTTTTTCGCTACCGCCACTTATTGTAATGTTATGGCTACTCATGTTGGCATTTTGGAAGACAGCGTCTTGCCAATCTGTTCCTTCTCCTAGTTGAGTGTTAGAGAATGGTAAGGCATCTCCTCCGTTGGCAAATGTTTCATTTTTGATTACGGCATATTCGTTAGCATTCAGTAAGCTCAATCTTTTGGCTGATTGCTGCATTCCGAAGTAGGTGCTGTATTCTATTTTTGGTTTTGTGTTAGCACGGCCTTGTTTGGTAGTGATAAGTATAACCCCATTTGCGGCACGTACACCATAGATGCCTGCTGTGGCGTCTTTTAGTACGTTTATGCTTTCTATGTCATTTGGGTTCAAGGCGTTTAATCCTTCCGAATCATAGACAACTCCATCTACCAAAATAAGCGGATCGTTGTCACCAAAAGTAGAAAGGCCACGGATACGGATACTAGCTCCACCTCCTGGCGATCCCGAGTTAGTGTTGATCGCAACACCAGCTACTTTTCCTTGTAGAGCTTGATCTACTCTAGGAATATTCAGTTTCTCTAGGTCTTTTCCATCAACCTGAGTACTTGCTCCGGTAAATTCTTTTTTGGTAGCGGTTCCATATCCTACTACCATTACTTCTCCTATGCCTACAGAGTTTTCACTAAGTTGGATGGTGATGTTTTTTCTACCAAGTACGGCTATTTCTTTGTTTTTAAAACCAGAGTAAGTTACTTTTAGTACAGTGCTTGATGCATCTGCCACTTGAAGCGAAAAAGCACCTTTTGGGTCAGTTATTTTTCCATTGTTGGTTCCTTTTACAACTACAGCTGCCCCTACAATAGGTTGGTTTAGGCTGTCTTTTACGGTTCCTGAAATGGTAGTTTGTGCAACTGAAAGAGTGCAAATACTAGCTACAAGAACTAATGTGAATAGATGTTTAATCATAAATTAGTTAATTGATAATTGCGAATATATGGAAACTTATAGTAAAAAAAACTATAAGTGTTTGTTGCTTTTGCAATTTGCTAGTGATACAACGAAAATTAGTTGTGATTAGGTGATTTTCTTTCGGGTGCACCTAGGATAATTGCTCAATGAAAATATAGCATTTTGGCAGAGTCATTCTTTTGTGTTTTCTATTAAAACAAACTACGTTAGCATACCAATATGATATTTCTGCAGACGGGATAACGGTACCTCTTTACAGGGATACAAAACAATCACTTGATGTTTAGTTATTCCTGTGAAGGAGTGAATAAGCGGGTCCTCTTTTTTATGAGCAAGGATTGCCGCATGGTTTGATGTAGTAAGTGGATAATTCAGGTATTCATCTATGGCCTAATTCTGTGCCATTGTTACACAGCCAGTGATAAGAATCAGAAGTAGGAGAGAGGAATGTTCTAGCTAATGCCTATTCGTTCTATGCTTCTATCTATTTTGGCAAGCATGCCTTGTAGTGCCTTTCCCGGCCCAACTTCAGTAAATGAGGTTGCTCCATCTGCAATCATGTTTTGTACAGATTGCGTCCATTTCACGGAGCTAGTAAGTTGTGCTATCAGATTGGCTTTTATAGTCTCTGGAGATGTTTCTCCTTGTGTACTTACATTTTGGTATACCGGACAAGATGGTATGCTAAAGGTTGTTTCTTCTATTGCCTTGGCAAGTTCCTCTCTAGCAGGTTCCATTAGTGGTGAATGAAAGGCTCCGCCTACTGGTAGTTTGAGAGCTCTACGAGCTCCTTTTTCTGTGAGTGCTTCGCACGCCTTATCTATGCCTACGTTGCTGCCAGATATGACCAATTGGCCTGGGCAATTGTAGTTTGCAGCTACCACAACTTCATCTATGCTTGCACATACTTCTTCTACTACAGCATCTTCTAACCCTATAATAGCTGCCATAGTACTGGGATTAGTGATACACGCTTTTTGCATCGCTTCTGCTCTTAGCGATACGAGGCGAAGTCCATCCTCGAACGTAAGAGTATTGTTAGCTACCAGTGCAGATATCTCTCCTAAGCTATGACCAGCAACCATCTCTGGTTTGAAATCTGCCATCGTTTTGGCAAGTATTACGGAGTGAAGGAATACCGCTGGTTGAGTGATATTCGTTTGCTTTAGGCCTTCATCAGTTCCAGAAAACATTTCATCCGTTATTCTAAAACCGAGTATTTCATTGGCTCTCTCAAATAGGGCTTTTGCCTCACCATTATTGTCATAAAGTTCTTTGCCCATCCCTACGAATTGAGCTCCTTGACCTGGGAATACGTATGCGTTCATTGTTTAATTATTAATTGTGAGTTATTAATTATTAATGACGATCGGAATTGAAGTATTCCGATCGCATTTCTTATTTAATTATTGTTTGATCTCTACCGGGTCCTACAGAGATGATGCTAATGGGTGTAGCTATCTGCTTTTCTATGTTGGATATGTAGTTTTGGAAAGTCTCTGGTAAGTTAGCGTGGTCTTTTACTTGTGTAATGTCTTCTTGCCATCCTTGGTGAGATTCGTATACCGATTTGAAATTATCTACGTTCAAATCAAAGGGAACTTGATCTGTAGAAATTCTATCTCCTTTGTAGCTAGTACCTACCATTACTTCATCTATACCGCTCAGGCAATCAGCTTTCATCATACAGAGCTCATCTACACCACTAAGCATGATAGCATATTTTAGTGCAACTAGATCGAGCCATCCTGTTCTACGCGGTCTACCGGTTGTTGCTCCAAATTCATTGCCTACCGTACGTATATGCTCTCCCATATCGTCATGGAGTTCTGATGGGAATGGTCCACTACCTACACGGGTACAGTATGCTTTAAAAATTCCTTTTACTTTATTGATGTGCTTTGGTGCTATGCCTAGGCCTGTAGATACTCCACCCACAGTAGTATTGCTACTTGTAACAAATGGGTATGAGCCAAAGTCTATATCGAGCATACTCCCTTGAGCTCCTTCTGCTAATATATTGTTACCATTTGTAATATGCTCATTTACGAGGTATTCGCTATTTACAAATTGGTACTCACGCAGTCTATCTACAGCAGTGAAAAATTCTTCTTCCATTGCATCAAGATCGAAATCTGTAAAACCAAACTGCTCCACAAGCTGAAGAGATCGAACTTTTTTCTCGTGATAATTTTTTTCAAAATCTGGGGCAAAGAGCTCACCGACTCTAAGTCCGCCACGTCCTATTTTTTCACGATACGTTGGGCCTATACCACGTAGAGTACTTCCTATTTTTTTATCTCCTTTGCTCCATTCACTTGCCGCATCAAGTATTTTGTGCGTAGGCATTATAATATGAGCTTTGTAAGAGATACGTAGATTCTCTTTTACATTGGCACCTGCCGCAGCTGTGCGGTCAATCTCCGCCATAAAAAGGACAGGATCTATCACTACACCATTGCCAATAATATTGACACAACCATCGTGGAATATACCTGATGGGATGGTGTTAAGCACATGTTTCATGCCATTAAACTCCAGTGAGTGACCAGCGTTTGGTCCTCCTTGAAAACGAGCAACTACATCGTATTTTGGGGTTAAGTAATCGGCAATTTTACCTTTGCCTTCATCTCCCCACTGCAGGCCTAATAATACGTCTACCATCTATTTTTTTATTTCTACTACTTTTACTTGGTTATCACAATTCATACATAATCCCATTTCGTCTACCAATGGTTCTCCGTATAAATTTAATGAGTGTCTTGACACTTCGAAATTAAGCAATTCTGCCATTTTAGAAGTGATTTGTTGAATACGTGGATCGCAAAATTCCATGACTTTGCCACACGTATTGCATATGATGTGGTCATGTTGTTTGTATCCATATGCTTGCTCAAACTGAGCCATATTTTGACCGAACTGATGCTTGATGACTAATCCACATTCTTGCAAAAGGTCTAACGTATTATATACGGTAGCCCTACTTACGTGATAATTGCGGTTTTTCATCTGTACATATAGCGTATCTACATCAAAATGCTTCTTATTACTGTAAATCTCATCCAAAATGGCGTAACGCTCAGGCGTTTTACGCTGCCCTTTCTTTTCGAGATAGGCAGTGAATAGATTTTTTACGTCTTCTTTTATATCTGGTGCGTTGTCCATTTATTTAGCTTGTTAGTTTTGGAACGTTATCTAGGTCAATTCTACTGACTTTTATGTACTGGTCTATTCCCTTTAGTACATCCATAAGTTGCTCAAGATGCTCTTTATGAGAAACTTGAAGTCTCAGCTTGCCTACAAATGTACCATCCAAAGATTCAAAACTGATTGATTTCATGTTCACTTTCAACTGTTTGGATACAATGTCAGTAACTTTACTTACTAAGCCTAATGAATCGATCCCTCTAATTTCGAGTCCAGCTTCGAAATCTTCCTCTATAGTTACCTCTCCTGCCCATTGTGCTTTAATGATGCGGTAACCATATTTACTCATCAAATTTTGAGCATTTTTGCATCTGGTGTTATGTACTTTTATGTCGCCGCCTACAGTGATAAATCCCATTACTTTGTCGCCGGGTATAGGATTACAACACTGAGCCAATGTGTAGTCCATATTAATAGTGGCGTCCCCTAGCAATAGCTCGCTAGATGTTTTCTTTTTTAGACTGGTAGATTCTTCTCGTTCAGAACCAGGCTTATGCACTTTAGCCGTTTGTACGAGTATCTCCTGTAGCTTAATCTTTTCTTTATCAATAATGCCTTTACCGATTTGAAAAGTTAGCTCTAGTTCATCAACTGCTTTGAAGTATACAACTAGTTTATTGATATTGTCGACGCTATAATCAAAACCAGCGTTTCGCATTTTGCGAGCTAGTGACTCTTTGCCAAGCCCTGCTATTACACGCTTTTCGTCTTTTAGGCTTTGTTTTATCTTTGTTTTTGCTTTTGATGTTTTTACAAAATTTAACCAATCCTTATTGGGCTTTTGTTTGGCACTTGTAAGTATCTCAATTTGGTCTCCATTTTTTATTTCATAGCTTAGAGGCACTAGTTTTCCGTTTACCTTAGCCCCAAGGCATTTTGCCCCTACTTCGGTATGTATATCAAATGCAAAGTCAAGGGTGGTAGATCCTTTTGGTA
>CAWVTO010000082.1:0-8589 GCA_963932895.1 uncultured bacterium | reverse complement strand
AGATTTGCCTACACACAAAGGGGCATACCAAGAAGAGTATCAAGGTGGATCCGTGGATGGCTATATAGCTAAAATGAATTTTGATGGATCCGAATTGTTGGCGTGTACCTACTTTGGGACGCCGTCTTATGACCAAGTACTCGCATCTGAGAGTGATAGACTCAAAGAGATATATGTTGCTGGTCACTCAACAGGTAGTATGCCTGTTCAGGGTAATGTATATAGCAATGCTAATGGCAAGCAGTTTATTGCTAAGTTAACAAATGATCTAAACTCCATTATTGTAAGTACCGTATATGGTAGCGGAAGATCCGAGACAGACCTTACCATAAATGCTCTTTTGGTTGACAATTGCGATAGAGTGTATGTCAGTGGATGGGGTACCAATTTTGATCAAACAGGTAGATTTAGGTTACAGAACATGCCCCTGACACCAGATGCGTTTCAAAGCAGAACAGATGGACAAGACTTTCATATTATTGTTTTGGAAGAGAATCTTTCAGATATACTATATGGCACCTATTTTGGGGGGAGTAGAACAAACGATCACGTAGATGGTGGCACAAGTAGGTTTGATAAACGTGGTGCTATTTACCAGAGTGTTTGTGGCAGTTGCCCGCCAGCTGGGGAAAGCCAAGTCAATGATTTTCCAACATCTGAGGGGGCTTATAGTCCCAATAATCCCAGCCCGAGATGCAGTAACGCTTCATTCAAAATACAGGTGGTTCCAAGGAATGAGAAACCTGTGATGGGGAATCCTGTTTTTAGAGCAAATATTTTGGAAGAGTTTACCTTTGAATACACCGTCACGGATCCAGAGAGAGATTCATTATTTGTTGCTTACACTATCCCAACAAGATTAGATATCTATATTAGTGCTGGGAAGATTTTAGACACGAGTATTGGACGTTCATCGGTAGATTTTGTATTCCGTTTTGACTGTGAAAGTGTTGGTGATACCTTCAAAATACCTGTAGAGGCTTTTGATGCGGGTTGCCCTTTTCCTGAGAATAATGATGGTTTTATTACCATAATAGTCGATTCTGTACCTGTACTACCACCTCCGGGAGTATTATGCCTCAATTTTGGTAGAAATGATGAGCTACGTATAGATTGGAGTGCTACACCGCAGAGTGCATACTTCAAGAGGATGTTACTGTACAAAGTAGATCCTGCAGGAAACAGAAGTTTATTGCAAGAGATAGTGAGTCAAGAAGCAGGTACTTATACAGATATTGACATAAATAAGCCAAAGGAAAACAACTACTCGTACTACCTCGTAGTAGAAAATATATGTGACCAACTTGGAGAACAAACCTATGAGCTCAACAGTTTAAAAGAAAGTGAAATACCCGTAAACCCTACATACCTTATAACAGCTACTGTAGTCCAAGACTCTATTCGGGTAGATTACGAACGTTCTACAGAAGATGACTTTAGTAGCTATGAAATTTATCGAAAGGTAAGAGATGATAAAGTGTATACTTATTTGGAGTCTATATTTGATATCGATCAATTAAGCTTCCTAGACAAGAACGTACTTGTGGATGAATTCTCTTATTGTTATGTGGTGAAGGTGATGGACGATTGTGGTCATATTAGCCCAATTAGCAATGAGGGCTGCTCAATCGTAATACGTGGAGAACCTATCAATGAAAAAGAAACCACACCACGTTACAGAATGAATCTGCATTGGGATAATTATATAGATTGGGACAGCGGTGTAGAGTCCTACGAGTTAACGCGATCCGTAGATACAGGAATACTAAGGCCCATAGTAAGGGTAAATAGCCCAACCCTAGAATATACAGATGGGGATTTAGATTACGATTGGGGAGGTTATTGGTACAGTGTAGTAGCCTATGAAAACCCGGGAGTGCACAATGCGACAAGTAGAAGTAATGATATCTACTTGATACAGCCTCCAGAAGTATATGTGCCAAATGCTGTAACAGCAAACGGAGACAAGTTGAATGATTCCTTTGGATGGGCAGATGTGTTTGTGAAAGAGTTTGAGATGAAACTCTACAATAGGTGGGGGGAGAAAGTCTTTGAAAGCACAAATAAGAACATAAAATGGAGTGGCGAGTACAAAGAGGATGATCTAAAATACAGCAATGTCTATTTTTGGATTGTAACCTATAAAGGTTGGGATGGCAACAGGCATATAGATAACGGTACGGTTACCTTTGTGAAATAGGAAAGTCCAGCGTCTATCTAGATTCAACCTCGGCTCTATTTTTATAATCAAGACGTTGTAGTAATTCAGCGTAAGCCAATGGGGATTTTACTTCCTGTAGGTACAAATTCTTATATGTCTTCTTGCCAAATTTTTTGCTCCATTTGCCTTGTGTTGTATGATACTCTGCCAGTTGAGTGCAAGCACTATCTTTATTGTCTAAAAGCAGGAGTAGTCTAGCGTATTTGTTGAAGTCATATTTGTATGGAGGAATATTGTAAAGAAAATAGCCAGCAGTAGTATCTTCAGCCATAGCGTAATAGGCAATATCACTACCTGTTATTAGGTAGGTATCCTCTTTCGGAAATTCTTCTTGAAGCCAATGGATAACGGCATAGGGGTTTCGTTCCTCTCTCTGCACAATCGCCATGGTGTGACGAATAACTACATCTGCACTACTAAGTATACAAAGACCAATCAAGGCAGTATGAGCAATGTTTGGGTTTAAGTTCTTCCACATGAGATACAATGGTTTTGCAAGTAATAAAAGACTGAGCACTATGAGAATAGAGTTGTACCGTGGGAAAGGACCAAGTATGATACACCAAACCAAATGTGTGACTAAAACTCCATAAGAAAGGTAGTTTCCTTGCTTATGGACTATGTTATAAATGGCGTATACAAAGGCGGCATAAACTAGAGTAGGAATCCACGGTTGTGATATATAGTATGGCCAAAAGCGGTCAATGAAGTGAGCATGAAGTCGATGAAATAGGTTGCCGCTAGCAGAGTGGTCATTTCCTTGATGCAAAAATTGCCCTACGAAACTGACTACATCGAAGTCTATAAAGAGTAGAAAGAGCAAAGTGCTTGTAAGTGGAGTTAAAACTATAGCAATAGTTTTGCCACTGCGTTTATATGCTTTGTATGAACTGCCTATTGCATCTAGGTATAACACCAAGGCAATTGGCCAAACATCCGGATGCATGAATACCAATGTAGTACTCACTACGCTTTGTAACACGGGCCAGTTTTTTATTCTCGCGTAAATAGCAGAGCAAATAGCAAGAAATATTAGGGGTTCTACTCGTACTCCTCTGGTAGTTTCAAAGAGTGATTTTTCATTGATAATGAGTAAAAGCATGCCCATGGAAAACAGAGTACTGAGACCAAGCTTACGCATGGATGCGTAGAACAAAATAGAACCGAGTAATAGGTAGATTGCCCATGGGAAACGAACCCAGTAAATATCAAAAGGAAGCACAAGTTGATGCAAGTAGTGCATTAATGGCTGTATAGGTAAGTACGCAAGAAAGAAGTCTTCGGTACCTTTTTGAGGCCAAAAGTACGAGGTATATCCTTGTCCGTTTGCAAGCCGAAACCCAGGGTCTAAGCCCATTACTTCGTCTAGCCAAGCAATTGGAATAAGGTGTAGGTTGAAAAATAAAAACAGAAAATAAAGCACTACATAGGCTACTAGTCCAAGTAATACTGCCTTCTTTAGCATTATACGATTACTGCGTAGCGAGGGATTGGATGACTCCTCTGGCCCATGATAATGATAAGCGAGCTTGTTCATCTTTGGTCATCGAGCTATTGTCTAGTGTGATAGCGTCTTTGGCTTTGGCAAGAGGGCTTTCTGCTCGTGTACTGTCTATATGATCTCGCTCACGTATGTTGTGCAAGACCTCTTGGTATTGCACATGTACACCTTTTTTTTCTAGCTCTTCATATCTACGTTTTGCACGTATTTCTGGGCTAGCCGTCATGAATATCTTGAGTTCAGCATCGGGGAATACGGTGGTCCCTATGTCGCGACCATCCATTACTACTCCTTTGTCTTTGCCTATTTCTTGTTGCTGTGCAACTAAAAAATCGCGTACAACTTTGAGTGTACTTACAGGACTTACAAACTTGCTTACACGCATACCACGCACTTCTTTTTCTACATTCACACCATTTAGGTATGTTTCATAGAAACACTTTTCTGAGTCAAACTCAAAATGTATTTTGATATTGCCCAAGACTGCAGGATCTTCATCTACTTCTTCTAGTGAAAGCCCTTCATTGAGAATGTATAACGTCACTGCTCTGTACATTGCACCGCTATCTATAAATAAATAGCCGAGTTCTTTCGCTAGATTTTTGGCTAGAGTTCCTTTGCCGCAGCTACTATGTCCATCTATCGCTATGTTTATCTTGTGACTCAACGTTGGTCAAACTTAAAGCAAATTTTTGATTTTGAAAGAGGTAGGGGAAAAAACTTAAAAAGACACGTACTTCGTAGAGTGAGTTTGATTATAAAACATGGCTACCAGTAGAGGCCTTTTTTCTCTTGAGTCTGCTCAAATCCCTACTCACTGAGAAGTAATTTGAGGCTATACCTGGGAAGTACACTGCACTACCGTAGCTTAGCATTAGTTTTCTAATACCAATACCAAAACCCCAGCTGAAACCAGTGGTTGCTCTGCGGTCTTCGGGTCCTAGTTCCGCTCTTCGTTGGTGGTTGTAACCCATACGCAGTTGAAAATTATCCGAAAACACTAATTCTGTGTTGAAGATAACGTGTCGTATTGCTTTCTGACTAAAGTTTAATTCTTGGTTTTTAACAACACCGGTTTCTAGATCTATTTCCTTATTACGAGCATTTATATTCACATACGAATTATTCCATCTATGCAGATTGTGCAAGGTGAGCGTAAATCGCAACGGATTGTGAGCTAGCTTCTTACTAATACTTGCTTGTACATCAAAAGGAAGTGGTTCGCGTGGGCTATTGTCATCGTACCGGATGAATTGATAACCCATATTCTTAACCAAAAAAGCTGCTGAGAATAGATTTGCGGTATCACGATACGAAATCCCTAGGTCTAATGCCCCGGCTGTGCTTACATATGCATCGTATACACTATACAGAAACTTACCATTTGCACCTATGCTAACCTTGTCTGTATACTGCTTACTATATCCTACCTGAAAATTGTAGTCGTTTACGGTGAAATCTCCTAAAATATCTCCTGCGGTACTTGTACGTGTGAATTTGCCATAGTCATAATATCCTATACTAAAAAGCCAAGAACTGCTTGTATCAAAAGAGTGGCTATAGCTAGCAAAACCATAATTAAGATCTGCTACATGATTGGCGTAAGAAAGTGAGTTAGACTTATGCATACTCCTGTTAATGAGTGCAGGATTCTGAAAACCTGCTGCAGGATCGGCATCTGTGTTTACGATAGATACGCCGCCAAGAGCTGTGTGTCTTGCACTGTTTTCGATAAGGGCAAAGGTGAAAGCACTTGTGCCACCTATCTGTGCAGTGGCTTGCATTCCCAAAAGTAACAAAAGAATAAGTGGCAGATTTCTCATACAGGTTTCTAACGAACAAAGTTAGAAAATATTTGTAGAGGCTGTTCTTTTATTTGGGACGTAGCCATTTTGAGTGTCTATGGATCAGCATAACGATTTGCTGCGTTATTACCTCTACAGGTGAATTGAGGTTTACGTTACCTTGTCTCGTCACTGAGGATCTTACCATCTTCTACAGTAATCACCCGCTTTGCTCTGTCTATGACACGCTGGTCATGCGTACTAAAGACGAAAGTGATATTCTCTTCCTCATTCAATCGCAGCATGATATCCAGCAGATTTGCAGTAGATTTACTATCTAAATTTGCCGTAGGCTCATCTGCCAGTACAAAATCGGGCTTACTTGCCAAAGCTCTTGCCACTGCTACGCGTTGTTGTTGTCCACCACTCATTTCGTTTGGCTTTTTATTTATCTGGTCTTCTAGTCCTACAGCCTTTAGTAACTTTGTAGTACGCTCATTGCGTTCCGCTTCATCTCTTTTTTGCAAAAGCATCAGGAATTCTACATTCTCTTTTGCAGTAAGTACAGGGATTAGGTTATAACTCTGGAATACAAATCCTATGTGATTTAGTCTAAAATCAATCAGTTCATTTTCGGATAGTTGAGCAATATTAGTATCGCCTATGTGCACTTCTCCTAGGGTAGGTGCATCTAGTCCGCCAATGATATTTAGCAATGTAGTTTTACCACTGCCACTTGGACCTACTATAGCGGTAAACTCACCTTCTTTTATCTCTACGTCTATACCACGTAGAGCATGGACTTGAACTTTGCCATCGTTATAGGTCTTATGTATGTTGCTTGCTTGTATCATAGGGCTAGTTTTGGGTTATTGGTTTATAGTTGCGGGTGCTTGCATCTGTTGAAATACGGGTGTAGAGACAATGCCATAGCTTACAAAATACTTTCATGCCGTTCTCAGTGTTTCTGCTGGGTTCAACTTTAGTGCTTTTAGTGCTGGGTATATGCAGGAAAGTATGGATGTAGATACTACCAGAATGCTAATCAGAATATAATAATTTGTGTTAAGCGTAGGGAAAATGACGCTTTCTAGTCCTACACTTCTGAGTCCTTCTGCGGCAAAACTAAGGTCAATGCCATACGTGCCAAAAAACTGGATAGCGAGGTACGAGGCTATTATGCCAAGTGGTCCGGCTATCAGTGATAGAAATATAGATTCCCATACGATCATCCAAAATACCTTACGCTTATTCATCCCTACGGAAATAAGCATTCCCAGTTCTTTTTTTCGCTCCAGTACAGCCATTAGCATAGTGTTCACAATACCAAAGGCCAGTGCTAGCATAATGATCACTAGAAAAATACTCATTACTAAATCCATCATTTTGTCTGCATATCCAAGTTCTGGAGCAATACCTCGCCAGCTGGCTATATGTTGTTTTGGAAATTCAGCAATAAGCTCTTCTCTAAAGCTTTCTACTTGCTCTTCGTCCTTGATGGTAATGGCTATCTCATGGCTGCCATATATACTACTTATGGCTTGTAGGTCTTCTAACCGCACAAAGGCATTTACCTCATCGTACATGGAGTTACTCGTGGAGAATATATCTACCACCTTGAATACACCAGTAGCCGGTAATCCATTGGCATCCGTAAAGGAGCATTGTATGGTAGTTTTTATCTTAGCATTGAGTTTGGTGGCCAGTTTTTTACTTATGAGTATTGGCGGTTTTCTTTTAAACGTCTCCAGGAAGTTTCCTTGCTGTAGCTTCTCAGCTATATTGGTTACTTGTTTTTCATCTTCTGGATTAATGCCATTTAGTATAACTCCGCTTGTTCCTCCGGCAGTTTGTATGAAACTCTCTATTTTAAGACGAGCACTCACCCCTTCGGTGTTTGGGTGCTCTTTTATGAAAGATAAAATTGCTTCTTCTTGTGTAATAACGTCATTGAGCCCACTGTATTTTAGGTAGGCACTATCGTGCACTTGCATGTGGCTTACATACGTGCGGATGGCGTTGTTCTGTCGCATGTCACTAAGCCCGGTAGCTGTGCTTATCACTGCTAAACCACCAAATATGCCCAAGGAAATTGCTATAATAACCGTCCAGCTGCGGAGTTTATTTCTCCAAATGTTTTTGAATGCAATTTTAAAAATCATTTTCTCATTGCCTTTATTGGATTCAAGCTCTTGATTTTCAGGATGGTGTATATATTGACTACCAACACTATCACGAAAATAATACCGGCGTGCGTCATGGCAATGCTGGGGTCTAGTGATGTAGGTATCAATGCTTCAAAACCAAAACGCTCTACCACTTCTTGCATTTGACCGCTTAGGTTAATCGGATTTATGTTGAAGTACAATACAAAGGGGAAGGCCACTATCAATCCTACAATAACGCCTGCTATAGCCATAAGAATGGTTTCGAGTATGGCTACTTGTATTACTTTGTTTTTCTCCATACCAATGGCTATGAGTACACCGTATTCAAAACTGCGTTCTTCGGTGAGCATCAGCACTGTGCCAAATAGACTAAAGGTGATAATACTATATAAAATCATTAATACGAATGTTCCTCCGGCTTGGTCTACCGTAATAAGTTGTTTAAGCTCTGGTAACATCTCCTGCCAATTCATCACTTCTAGCTTATTCGTGTCTATTGCCGCGGCAGTCTTTTCCTGTGTATCTTGCCAGTCATCGTGATTTATGCCAACTACTGCTGTGGTTACCATATCGGGTAGGGCAAATAATTCCTGTGCTTGATCCAGGGTCATAATAACAGTTCGCTTGTTGAGTTCTGGAGTTTTAAGGTCGATTACTCCTACGATAGGATACGCTCCACTAGCAATAGAGCCTTGGTATCCTTGTCCTAAAAATACGAGGGTGTCACCTATGGAGAGTTTCATAATCTCTTTTACTCCTTTGCCTATAAGAAGACCTTTTTTGGTGTCCGAAAAATAGTCTCCTTCTACTACTTTTTGGTCCAGTTTTATGTGTTCCTTCTCTAAGGCAGGATCTAATCCCAGTACGGCTACGGGTTTAGATGTTTCACCGAAACTTATAAGTGCAAATCCCTCA
>CAWVTO010000081.1:0-8603 GCA_963932895.1 uncultured bacterium | reverse complement strand
CTTTCTTACGCAAGTATGCATTGGTAGAATCTACTTCTGCTAAAAATTCTATGTTGTAGGTACCCAAGAAGGTAGAGTATTGATGGATTAAACTAATTTTGCATCAAAGTTATCGCAATAAATGGCAAAAAACACCAAGATCTCCGACGTACTCGCAGAAGTAATCGTGAAAGGAATGCAAGAAAAAAAAGGCAAAAATGTAGTGAAAATTGACTTATCTAAAATCAATGAAGCTGCTGCAGACTATTTTATCATATGCCACGGAGATAGCGACAGACAAGTAAAAGCCATTGCAGATAGCGTAGAAGACGAAACGCGAAAAGCCCTAAAAGAAAACCCAAACAGCAGAGAAGGGCAAGGCGAAAACCGCTGGGTATTGCTAGATTATGTAAATGTAGTGGTACACGTTTTTCAGAAAGATGTACGCGATTTTTACGAAATAGAAGACCTATGGCACGACGGCAAATTCACTAACTACGATGACGTAGAATAGTTAGATGGATATTTTACCGCAAACTATCCATCTTAATACCTCAAAAAATCCCCGTACCTACTTCTTTTGGGTCTTAGTGCGGTAAACTCTTCCTCGTCTGTAACTCTATAGCGTTTGCGATCTTGCATCTCATACTGACGTACTCGTTTGCGTATTTGTAAGTCTTGATCCTCGTACTTATTGTATCTTATGTCATCCTCAAACGCATACCCATAGCGTTCTACTACGGCTACCGCAGTATCTATAGGACCTACATAACCGTACACCCAATTGTCATCTTCTTTTACCTTATAGAAGTACAAGTAGCCTGAGTCCTTGCGTGTTTGAACCCAATGCTTACTTACAAATTCTAAACTGTCTTTGTACTGATTCACCCTCGCCTTTTGAGCAAATAGTGACATTGTTATAGAATCACGATCGTATACGGATGGGAATAAATCCAATCTATCTATGGCCGATAGCCGCTGATAAACCACAATTCTATCATTTTTATTCCATGTCAATGTTTGCCAGATGTCATTTACCTGTGGCACACCTGCCTGCAATTTCACTACAGCAAGGTCTATTTTATACCCCGGAGATTTGAGCAATTCTGCACGCGAGAAGTACCGTTTAGCTTTACTATTTTTATAATACGGCATAAGGAGCTTGGTGTATGATAACAAAATATCTTCATAGCCGTACAACGTGCTACGACTCTCTTTTTTACAAAAGTCTGGAGTGAGACTAGCCTCATCTGCTTGTTGTCTTTTGGCCTCATTGTTAGCCTCCCACGCCAATTTTTTTAAGTGTTTTTTATACCATCTTGGCTTGGCCACTCCACTGTCCATAGCCTTAGTGAGCACCTCGTATATTTTCTCCCGATACTCTGCGAGCGATGAGAGTATAAGAATATCTGGATAGATCTCCTTACTCAGTTTGAGTGAATCTTTAAAAGGGTAAAACATATTGCCCACTGCTCTACTGCTCAACCCGAGTGGAGTTTCGTCTACTATTATCTCGGCAAATAGCCTAGAAGAGGACTTGGTACGTTGAGCTACAAGAGCTTCCAATAGTGGGATCTGAAATTGCACAGAGTCTCCTACTTCTTTTAGGGCTTTGGTTACCCACGGCTGTATACTCGGGTGTTTCAAATAACCGATTTTATCTACAAGATCATGTCTGTTTTCGAGTCCGTCTTTGGTACCCATCATAGCATAGTACGCCTCTATCATTTTGGGTGCATCTTCCTTTTCAAAGATTATATCGTCAAAAGAACGTTTAGCAGCCTCACGGGTAGTACTGTCTTCACTTATGAGATCTGATAGAAATACATCTACCTTATTTTGTAATATAGGCGTACCTAAAGCTGTATCCCAAGGGGTGAAACTGGCAAAAAAATCATTCACAAACTTACTCCTAGGCATTCTGTAGTTGTTTTCGGTAAAGAGGGAATGGAGCATCCCTCCTCGTAAAAAGTGCTTTACCAAAATATTCCTTCCAGAATTGGTATCTCCCAGTTCCATCTCAAAGGTAAATATATCTCCTTGTATTGCAGCTTTCTCAGTACGCACAAAAAAGGATTTTTGCTGAGCCTGATCTGCGTAGTCGGACCACAACGAGTCAATTTCTTCTTCGTAAAAATACTTGTGGTATCTGTACATACGAGCATAGATGGTCTCGTCTGATTCCTTGTTGTAATAAATAGCTGTCTTCGATTCTTCTTGATGACTATTGTCCTGATCATCCTTTCTATAGTCATTGTACGAATCATTCTTCTCAGCTGGCACTTCTACATTGGTATTCACGGTAAACATGCGAGCTGTATCATGGCGTTGCAAAAATGCTCTTTTGAAAGAAAACTCTTTAAATGACATACTTTCAAAAAATGTACTTGCTGCCTCTTCATCATTGGTTTGAGCTACCAACAGATAATACTGGCTACCCACAAGAATTGCCTGAGTATACAAATTGGGCTTGTCTTCGTGCAGTGATATTGCTTTGTAAGCTGCGTAATCTGCTACTGAGAAATGCTCACCTTCTTCCAAGTCATACCCAAACTGCTCTGCAAAGAAATCTGAGATATGGTGAAGTTCAAACGAGTCTTCTTCCATCGACTCTATATCCTTCAGACTTCTGCTAAGCACCATGAAATGGCCTAACTCTGTGTGATTGCTTTGTACATTTTTTTTCCAATAGCCTCTCATGAAACTATTGTTTTCAGATTCATATACATCTGTACCCGGCAAAGACACTTCGTAAGCAGTATTTGTGGGACTAAAGACGTGCCAATCCTTTGTCTCATAGAAATGGATATTATCAAAAAAAACACTCACCTCAGGTCTTTTAATAAATTCCTTTTTGCCCGCAGCTTTAAAAATAAGGATCTCAGTAGGTCGTACCATAATATGGTACCGCTGGTAGTCACCCTTCTTTGTTTTATTCAAAATATCGTAGCCCTTTACTCCATCTATTTCTATTTCTTTTTTCTCTTCAATTTTACCCGGTATATTCTCAAAGAACAAACTATCTAGCTTGTCCAGATACTGCCGCTCACTTACACCATGAAGCGGAGCAAAAGTGAGCATACGCGTAACCACATAAGTAGCCCCATTCGCCATATCTGGATAAGCAGCCATCATTACATCATTAGCCTCTGGAAACTCATACAACGGCCCTGGCATATAGGTACTAAAACTGCCGTCAAATGAAATTTTCTTCTCAAAATCTTGTTTTATAAATGTCTCTTCTAGTCGTTCTTTGGTGCGTTTTCCCAAGTCTGACTTGGCATTGCTTACCGCCCTTACCGTATAGCCTTTTTCGCGAAGCAGATGAATTACTCCGTAGTCATTGGGCAAATGAGCAGCACCAATACCGGCAAACAAGGATTCTTTTTTCATTATGGAATCCATAGCGTCTGCCATACCAATGTTGCGGTACACAATGATAAGCTCGTGGTTCCTATCATTTTGACCGGTTAACCTGCTCATGGAATCTAGCAAGTCTAAATCTCCTAACCTATAAGCATCCTCCATTACTTCGCCATAGGATTTACCATCCAATACTTTCTCTAGCTCAAAACGCTTTCGTGCAGTGTTTTCTTTATCTGCTTTCCGTTTATCCTTATCCGGTTCTGGTTTAGCAGAGAGCTCATTCAATCGCATGGTTACACCTAAGTTTTCCAACCCAGTAATGAACTTTCCTTGTTTCTTCCCAGCTTGAAAAATAAACAGATCTAGGTAGGTATCCTCTTGAAAATCAGCAGCGTAATTGCTCGTGCGATAAAGTAATGAGTTGAGTATACCCAACTCTGAGCCCATGGCACTACCTATCTCTTTATTTTCTGGTGCAGATAAGTCAAAGATGCTTTTGTAAAATCCATCTCTTTTATTTTCTCCACGCATACTAAAAGTGTTACCCATATTGTCTGCTACATAATCTGAGCTGGTCATGGTCTGCATCCACGTTTCGGGGTTTATTTCTAATGACACTACGTCTACGCTTTCTATCGCTTTATAAAATGAGTCGCTTAAGTGAAAGGCTACTTTGTTGCTTACGTGCATTGTACCATACAGATAACTTGGCTTATCTAAACCATTGCCTGATATTTTCCATAGGAGTCCTTGGTAATCTGAATTCTGAGAAAAAGTTAGCGTTACAAATAAACAGGTGAGAATAAAAAGAGAGATTCGTTTCATATGATATTCCAAAGCAACGTATTTTTTTTCATAATATTGACCATCACCTGAATGACTTTACAAAAAAAAGTCATAATAGTTACTATTTTTTTCAAAAACAAACTGGATACAAATACAATTTATGAAGACGTGAGGGTAACTGTATGCGACTAGGGAAGGGATTACATACAGGTATCAACATGCTATAAAATGCTGATAGGGCTTTGATTTTAATAACTATTAGACAAGCTAAAAACTAAGTTTAAAGGCATTGCCAAAATACGGTGGATCTGCCACCAGCGAGTGGCTTATCTTTTGACGCGTAAGTTCATTGCTGACCATAGATTTTAGCTTCCCCTCACCTTTGCCTACGATTACATAAGCGATCGTCACACTATTCTTCTTACTGTCCGTAATAAACTCTTGTAGCACTTCCAGTTGCATTGGCAGTCGCTTATTATGGGGCGTGCTTCCACCTTGCGGAAAAACAGCATCAAAATGTAGATCTATCTCTACTTTTCGTTTGGCTTTTTGCTTAGAGGTCTTATCCTTTTTGGCTACAAAACCAGAAGAGTCTGATGAGAAACCTCCCATCATCATCTTTTTCAATAAGTCTACGTTTATCGCATCTTCATCTTGCACCAAGCAAAAGTAGTGTATACCTCATTAACCCTATCTACAAACAGATAAATTGGGATTAGAATTTAGTACTAAGCGTCAGCATCAAGCGGGAGCTTCTGAAACTACTCTTTACCACAGGACTTGTTGCACCATTTATTTGGTATGGCACATACTCATCCGTTTGCAATTCTCTAGAAAAGGCAAAATCAAATGCCCAAGCCTTTTCTTGCATGCCAAAGCCTGCACTGATGATTTTGCGAGACTTACCTCCTCCTTCTACTAGCGGATTGCCTACCGAAGCAAAACCACTACGTAGTCTGAAGGAGTTCATCACGTACTCCGCTCCAACTTTCACATTGGCAGCGGGCTTGTATCTGTCTGCTATACTAAAGTTTGTTTCTTCAAAATCATCATTATCTGTAGATAGATTCATTGTACTATAGTTTATGCTCTCTAGCTCAGCAGTTATCAGGCCTTTCTTACCAAAGATATAGGCTCCTTGCAAGCTATAGCGAGCTGGTGTCACTACATCGTAACTAAACTCCTTGTCTATGGTTTTGAGGTCATCCGTTGTACCATCGCTGCGGGTTACAAATAGCTCATCTGAGTACTCATCTGAAAGAATGAGTCTAGTAGGCGTCTGCAATGTTGCACCAAGGCGTACGTTATTATTTGGTCTAAAGATGACGCCTAGTCTACCGCTAAAACCATATCCCGAAGTTTCCAAGTTTCTGGTGAAACTATAGTTATCCCATCCACCAACCATTTGGGCTTCATTTACTTCTGTAAACTTGTTGGTTTCGGTAAAATTAACGTTGTGAATATTCACACTACCTCCAAAATATACTTTGTGCTCATAGTTGGCAGCATAGGCAATATTAAATTCTCCAGAGCCTCCGCGAGTGGCTACGTTTCCTTTTTGTGAAGCTATCCCATTTACCTTATCATAGGTAGATGTGTAATTACCATTTCTCACAGAATCTATGAGAAATGTGTACCAAAACATATTTTCGAAGAAGTAAAATCCCTCTGCAAGCTGCTCATCGTTGGCATCTAGCTCTGTGGCATTCAGTCCTCTAGAATAAGCTGCGACATAGTCCGTCATAGAATTAACTGGACTATTGGATTGATACGATAGCTTTCTATTGAAATTTGCAGTACGGTTATAGCTCAACATAAAATTACTATTGACCCATCCTTTTTTAGCCGGATTGCCGCGTTGCATTCTTCTATTGGTGAATACCAGACTTACATTAGGAATATCTCCATTGAACATAAATGAAGTCTTGTCTCCTGACTCTCCATAACTTGCTTTGTTACGATTGGTGGACGTACCAAACGACAAGCTAAACTGACTTGTTTTGAACTGGGCCAATCCAGCCGGATTTACCACAACGGCTGACACGTCTGCTCCTAATGCTCCAACTGCTCCACCTAGACCTATGGATCTAGCCGTTGTACCTAATGTAGGTGTATTGGAATATCGCAATGCATCTATATCACTTTGTGCATTTCCTTTTATTATGAGTAATCCAAATAGGGTTGTAAAAATTATCTTCTTCATGGTTTCTTTATCTTAGGTTGATTCTACTGTGTCACTCGGCGAGTAGGTTTCCGTAATTTAACTTATCTACGACGTGTAGTGCTACTGCCGCTACTCCTGCTTGGTGAAGAGTTTCTGCTTGGCGTCGTAACTCTTGTTCTAGTAGTCGTGCTACTTCGCGAAGGAGAGGCACTTCTACTTGGCGTTGCAACTCTTGTTCTGGTAGGCGTACTACTTCGGGATGGAGTGTAGCTTCTACTTGGTGTAGTAGCTCTTGTTCTGGTTGGCGTGCTACTTCGCGAAGGAGAGGCACTTCTACTTGGCGTTGCAACTCTTGTTCTGGTAGGCGTACTACTTCGGGATGGAGTGTAGCTTCTACTTGGTGTAGCAGCTCTTGTTCTGGCAGGTGTGCTACTGCGGGATGGAGAAGCACTTCTACTTGGCGTTGCAACTCTTGTTCTAGTAGGCGTGCTACTGCGGGATGGAGTGTAGCTTCTACTTGGCGTTGCAGCTCTTGTTCTGGTAGGCGTGCTGCTTCGGGATGGCGAAGCACTTCTACTTGGTGTTATAGCTCTTGTTCTGGTTGGCGTACTACTTCGTGGCGTGACCGTTCTGCTTGGTGTTGTTGCACGTCTAACATTACCCGTAGTACTTCCTCCTTGTACAACTCCTCCTCTATTACTGCCACTTACTGTTCCGCTAGTACCAGTAGAACTTGCAGTAGTACTTGGCCTTCTCGTTTGTGGTTTAGCAACTCGTCCGTCACCTATAGTTCCACTATATACTTGCCCGGTTGTTCCTCCACTATTAGTAGTAGGGTTGCTTCTTTGACCGGACGGTCTTCGCGTACTTACTGTCCCGCTATTCGCACTTGCGGTATTTGCACCTATTCGTTGTCTTGGGCTATTGGCAGCTCTATTGTATCTATCGCTTCCTCTATATTGAACATTGTTATTATTGTTTCCGCTATTACCTACCGTACGAAAACCTCTGTTACCTCCCCAGTTGTTGTTATAGCCATAACTACTATAACCTCTTCCCCATCGACTTCCACCGTAGTATCCGCCCCTATTCCAACTGTTGTTGTAATAGGGCGTAGCACAATATCCACCACCTCCGCCGTTGTTCCAGCTGTTTCCATATCCGTTTCCGTACCAACCGCCTGCATATGGGTTTCCCCAAGTATTCCATCCAGGATTTCCCCAGCCGTAACCCCCATTCCATCCGTTCCAGGAGTTATATCCTACGTACAGTCTAGGTCTATACCAAGAACTATATCCCCAGTTATTCCCATATCCACCGTTGTTTCGACCATACGTCCTATAGCTTCCCCATCGGTTATCACGATTTGCATCACGAAATCCTTGGGTATATCCATTTTCGTAGGTATACTCAAAGTCTTCATCTCTAAACTGACGCAGTCTACTTTCATAGTCTCTATCATCTACTCCTGCATAGTCATCGGTAGCTATAACATCCTCATCGTACACCGGAGCAACTTGCTTTTGCACCTGTTTCTCTGGGGCTTGAGCTGTATAATTTTGAGGAGCTTGTTGTGGAGTATTTTGTACGATTGTCACGTCATCGTCAGGTGTGTAATATACATCATCTGGATAGGTGGTAGTTAACCTGCTAGAGGTACAACTTGCTAAGAATAGCGTGGCGAGAGCGAGATAGGTGTGTAATTTCATCATGTTAAAATTTAAATTAAACTTAACGGTTTAAATTTGCCGTCATACTATACTATTCAAACAGCATACCAAGATAAAAAGCATGGCATTCGAAAAAGTAACTCGCGAGCAAGATTACAGTAAGTGGTACAACAATCTAGTAGAAAACGCAGACCTAGCACAGCACAGCAGTGTACGTGGATGTATGGTTATAAAACCCTACGGATATGCCATATGGGAAAAAATGCAGGCTGAATTGGATCGAAGATTTAAAGAAACTGGCCACGAGAATGCTTACTTCCCATTATTTGTGCCCAAAAGCCTATTCGAAGCAGAAGAAAAAAATGCAGAAGGTTTTGCTAAAGAATGTGCTGTAGTGACGCACTACAGATTAGAAAACGACCCAGACAAGCCCGGAAAACTACGCGTAGACCCCAATGCTAAACTAGAGGAAGAACTCATCGTACGACCTACGAGTGAGGCAATCATCTGGAACACCTACAAAGGGTGGATACAGAGTTACAGAGACTTACCTCTACTCATAAACCAATGGGCTAACGTAGTACGTTGGGAAATGCGTACTCGCCTATTCCTAAGAACTGCTGAGTTTCTGTGGCAAG
>CAWVTO010000080.1:0-8677 GCA_963932895.1 uncultured bacterium | reverse complement strand
GTTACTCGTAACCTAATCCACCTAAAGTATGTTGAGTGCCTCCGTGTCTTATCCTGCACAATAAGCTGTACTAGAATATATATGCGTTACAGAAAACTATAAGCGAATTTAACTCACTACTTGTGGTGAAAGGAGACTGGCCTCTAAGCGTCTGAGTTGCCTATTTAGAGATAGATAGACCAGCACGTTTAGTAGTCGTAGGTCATTGTTAGGCTTTATTCAAGCTACCACAGACTGTGTGCCAGCCTTAGGAAACTAGTAAGAAAAACGAATTACTGTGTGTGCCCCGGGATATTGGTCAATCTCCTGTAAGTGCCAATTACGTATAGAGCTACTAAGCTAATTGTAATTGCAAATAATATGAGGGTACTTATATAAAATAGGTTCCGTACTATAGTGTTGGAATATACTAAACGCACTCGTCCTGGTATATTGTGGCTATCAAATGCAATTAGGCCATACTTGTTCGGATAAATATCAATGACATTATCATTGATACTTGCAGTCCAATTGTGGTGATAGTTTTGTTGTACGACGCAGGCACCGTTAGTTCGGTCTATTATGTCAAATTCAATGGTATTTAATCCTAGATGAAGGTTTGAGGTAGCACCTTTTGGTTTTACTAAAGCGAACGGGGCTATAGAATCCCTTCTCTCAGTTTTGGATATACTGTCTAGTGTTTTGAAGATAAAAGGGTTGTAACCATCTATTCCAGTGGTTCGTGTAAATGTGTTTAAATTAACACAAAGACCTGCTGTTTTCGGAATGTTATCATTTGACAGTATATCTATTGGTGTATCAATATTTTGATTGGTGAGTGATTGGTTCGATATACGGGACAGGTGTTGGTCAATGTTGACTGATGGTACATTATAGTACATATTCAGCGGTGCATTTAACTGTACCGCAATTATCAAATCCATTATAATGACGTAGGACATTATTCTTATAGTATGCTTTTTTGTGAGTACTACTACTAAGTAGATTAGTGTCACTATCGTCCCTTGTATTGCAACGTGACTCCATTTATTTAAAGGGCTTTGCTCTTTTAGCGTTCTCCAATGATCTACATAATTTTGGAAATCGGATAGATCACTCTTTAGTAGTGATGCGACCACTATTATTACTAGGAATAGGATGCCTATTTTTAGTACGTTCTTGAATTGTTTTTGTGATACTGCTGTATGATTAGATAAGAATGTACACCCAAAGTATATGAGAATGATTGAGCTATACAATTGATAAAGATAAGGGTGCCTAAAAAGACTAATCCCGGGTAGTAGATTGAAGAAAAATTGATGTATCGGGGTGTTTGTTCCAAGGGCTAATAGTGAAAAAAGCGTAAGGCAACTGAACAAGGCGTATTTGTTTTTATCCTTCGTATATATAAGGTACGTTACGGTGCTTAGTATCATGAGAAAGCCAACGTAGATATTAGCTAAACTTACGTCTACATTTTCAAAGCCTTTTGCACTGGAGTTGATGTATGGGAATAGTAAGGACTGAAAACATTCGTACGAGAAGTTCCGATTAAAATTGTCTAGATCATAGCTTAAGGGAGTTGCCCTAGAAAAGTAGGGTAATGAATCGTAAATACTATACAAGAATGGCGACGAGAGTATGAGAAAAAGAGGTACGGATATCAGGCATAATCTCAGTATTTTAGGTGCAGCATTCTGTATTTGTTTTCGTATAAGAGCATATGTAAGTATACCGAAAAGTACATAGACCAAAATGATACTAAAGGCAACGTATGAACCTGTTATTTGAAACATACCCAGTATAGCAAGAATAATAAAATTCTTGGTGTCCAGGCTTCGCAGGCATTTAAAAAAATAGAGAAGAACCCACGGAAGCCAAGCTGCTGCAATAGTAAATCCAATCATATGCGAACTACCTGTAATGAAACCTGACAAGCCAAAGCTTACTGCACCCAATAGACTTGCATAATTGATGATATTAAGGTATTTGAACAGAAAATAGATGCCAAGAGCTGCTATGAAAATATGTAGAACTAACTCTAAATTCATAAAGTATGGTGAATACTCCCCAAATAAAGCAAATAGCTGTGTCAATGGATACCAAACGTAGCCCTGAGGGTTAGCATGCATTGGGTATCCTAAGTTTTGATATGGATCCCAAAGAGGTAACTCACCAGCTCTCCAAAAGTGATTTGCGGTATATCTATAAGGGAAGAAAGCTGAAAGATTATCCCATTTGGTATAAAATATTTTGAAGATTAATTGAAAATGTGCAGCGATAATAATAATTAGAATGAGCAAGCTATTTATGATATCTTGCTTTCTCTTCATTGTTTTTTAGTGCCTATAGAAAGGAATGAAATACCAAAGGGTAGCTTCATACGTTTTTTAAGTATGGTTTTCTCCGAAAGGAATATCAATTGTAAGGTTTTATTTATGATTGTGTTAGACTGAAACACTTCATTGTCTGACCCAGAGGATTGTCTTTCTTTGGATTTTGTGACTAGCTTCTGACTTAGTCTTAACAATGCTATGGGTAAGAACAGGAGAAAATTGAAATAGGTAGAATGAGTGTTTGTTAGATTTCCATTATTCAGGCTTTCCAGCATAGTCTTTCGCGTATATCTTCTAAAATGATGATTGATGATATCGTGGTTACTCCATAAAAATGTATAGGCTGGTACGGTAATATAATACTGGCCATCACTTTTTAGTACTCTTGCTATCTCTTGGCATGCAAGCACATCGTCTTCTATGTGCTCCAATACATCAAATGCACACACCAAATCAAATTCTTGATCTTGAAACGGCAGCTCTGTTAGACTTCCATGTACTGGCTTTATGTTGGTTTTTTCTTCAAGGAATTCGCAACACTCTTTGTCGTATTCTAAGGATGTAACTTCACCATATTTATTAAGCATTTCACTCGTAGCACCAGTAGCAACACCTGCATTCAATATCTTAAGTGGGGCATTCTGATTTTTCAGTACAAGTTTCTGAAGAAGGGATTCTAGTATGGATAAACGTGCAGTAAACCACCAATGATTGCGTTCTAAGTGGTAATACTCTTTGTAGAATTTTGGATCCATAGCTACTTATAGGTGCTTCTCAGCATGATAGCTTGACCTTACTAATGGGCCGCTCTCTATGTAACTAAACCCTAATTCTTCTCCAATTTTCTTGTAAGCATCAAATGTATCTGGATGTACATATTCTACAACTTTAAGGTGACGAGGTGTTGGTTGCATGTACTGACCTAGAGTTACAATAGAAACACCAGCAGTTCTCAAATCAGTGAGTGTTTGAATTATCTCTTCTTTAGTTTCTCCCATTCCACACATTATTCCACTCTTGGTTTTCATTCCCGCTTTTGTCAGGTAAGCGAGTACTTCCATCGAGCGTTTGTAACTGGCTTGTACGCGTACTTCTCTAGAAAGTCTTTCAACGGTTTCGATGTTGTGGGATACGATTTCAGGATGCACCTCGATGATCTTGTCTATTTGATCATGTTTTCCTTGAAAATCTGGTATTAGCGTTTCTAGAGTAGTTTCTGGATTGAACTCACGGATTGAACTCACCGTCTTAGCCCAGTGCTCACTGCCACCGTCGGGCAAGTCGTCTCGATCTACACTAGTCACTACGGCATGTTTTACACCCATAATATTGATAGACTGTGCTATTTTAAAAGGCTCTAATGGATCTAGAACGTCTCCTTTACCTGTAGCAACATTGCAAAATTGGCAACTTCGTGTACACGTGTTGCCGCCTATCATAAAAGTTGCGGTACCTGCTCCCCAACATTCTCCTATGTTTGGGCATTTACCGCTTTCGCATATGGTATGTAGTTTATTCTCTTTTACGAGTTTCAGCATATCAGCATACTGTCCGTCACCGGGTATTTGTGTTTTCAACCAATCTGGTTTCAAACGCTTAGTCTGCTTGATTTTTACTAGCGGTTTGTTCTCTATATTATTCGCCATTATTCGTACAAATTTAGATTTACTTTATTACTATTCTTATATAAGTGTTAATTTACTTAAAGAGGTAATAAAACATTAAAGACTATCGTTAGTTTTGTTCTAATCTTATGAGGAGAATTTTTCTAGCTTTGTACAGTTTAATGATACTAACGTTTAGTGTCATAGCCCAAAATAATACTCCTATATATTCTTGGCGTATGCATTTGCCATACAACAGTGTAGTAGATATTATTGATCTCCAGGATAGACTACTCGTACAATCAGATATTGGTGTTTACACCTTTGACCTGAAAAGCGGAGAAATAACATTATTGACTAAGGTAGACGGGTTGTCAGAAACTGCGGTTACAAATATTGGATACTCAAAAAACAGCAATACCATTGTTCTGACGTATGATAATGGAGATATTGACCTAATAAAGGACAATACTATTATTAATATACCTGCTATAAAGCGTGCAAGTATTGTTGGAGCAAAAGAAATTTATGAGTTGAAGATATATAATAGTATCGCTTACTTGGCTACCTCATTTGGTGTTGTTGTGTTAGATCTCGAAAAAGAAGAGGTAGTAGACGATTATCAAAATCTAGGTTCAGGAGGGGCTAGTATACCCATTTATTCAATTGCATTATTAGATAACAACCTCTATGTAGGAACTGCTGAGGGGATAAAAAGAGCTCCTAATAACGATTCTGAGATTAATCTTAAAAACTTTGAAAGTTGGGAAACAGTGGGTCAATACGATTCAGCTGTAAACTTGATCTCATACAGTGGAAGTGTATATTTTACGCATGATGACAATTTAGTACAGTACAGTGGAGGTGTTTTTTCTATCCTAGAGACACAAGTAGATTATAGAAGTGTGTCAAGTTCTCAAGGAAAGTTATTGGTTTGTACGGCGAAGGGAATAATGCAAATAGACGCTAATGGCCAGAGGGAACTGGGAGAGGCTGCTAGTAGAAGAGCGATATATGATAGTCAGGGTAACTTATGGTTTGGGGGGTTTTATACCGGCTTAATTAAAAAAGATGCTGCCAACAATTATAGCTATGTTTCGCAGCGAGGCCCTTATGGAGCATCTAGTTATGATATGTTAGGTGATGGAAATAAAATGTGGGTCACCTCTGGTGGGCATACATCGGCTTTTTCTCCGTCCTATATTAGTACGGGTGTTTACACATACGAAGATGGTTTGTGGACAAACCTGAAATTAACAGATACGGGAGTTGCCAGTATGGTAGATCTTACCAATCTGTATATAGACGAGCTGGAAGTGTACATAGGTAGTTTTGGTTCAGGATTACTACAGTTAGAAAACGGTAAAACTAAAATAAGATATACTCCTGAGAATAGTATGCTAAAAGAGGCTGTCTCAGGAAGAGCAGTAGCATTGGGCATGGTAAAAGATAGCAAGGGGAATCTTTGGGTGTCCAATTATGATACCAACAGGCCCTTATTGGTAAGAAGGCCAAATGGAACATGGGAGGACTTTAATGTAGGAGTCAAACGGTTAGGTGAAATGATTGTTGACGATTACGACCAAGTGTGGATTATAGTCCCACGAAATAGTAGTGCGGGTATTTTAGTTGTTAGGGAGGAAGAAGATCAATTTGAGTCAATATTGCTAAATACTACCAGTGGGGGGCTTCCAAATAATAATGTAAAGGCTTTAGCCAAAGATAAAGATGGTGAGATTTGGATAGGCACAGAAACAGGCATTGCAGTGGTGTATAATCCAAGTTTAGTATTTGACAGAGATCCCAATGGAGATGCTCAACAAATTATCATAGACGATGGCAATGACATCGGTTTTCTGCTAGGCAACGAGGTAGTTAATGACATAAAAATAGACGGAGGGAATAGAAAGTGGATTGCTACCAACAACGGAGTTTGGCTGGTAAAAGAAGATGGCTCCGCTGTAATAAGTCACCTTACCAGTGAGACCACTCCACTACCTAATAACAACGTAAACTGTGTAGGTATTGTGCCGAATACAGGAGAAGTGTTTTTTGGCACAAATTCAGGTATTGCTTCTTTCAGAAGTGATGCAACAGAAGCCAACCAAAATCATGGTAATACGTTGGTGTTTCCAAATCCAGTGGATAAAGGCTATGAGGGTCCCATTACCATATCTGGGCTTCCAGAAGACGCTACAGTTAAGATAGTAGATGTAGCAGGTAGAGTAGTGTATGAGCTAATTGCTAACGGTGGAACAGCCGTTTGGGATGGACGCAATTTTAGTGGCCAATTGCCTCAAACTGGGGTGTATCTTATTTTTAGCGGAAACAAAGAAAATGACGATACGCTTGTTTCTAAGCTGCTCATAGTGAGATGATCGCTAAAACAAAGGCTATTATCCTTAAAAACACCAACTACAGTGAGAGCAGTATCATTAGTAAGATGTACACACGAGAATTTGGTGTACGGACCTATATACTGCAAAGCGTACGCAAGGGAAAATCTGCCGTAAGACCGAGTATGATACAGCCACTTTCGATTGTAGAAATGGATGTGTACGAAAAACCCAACATGAACCTGGGTCGAGTAAAGGAATTGAAAAACGTCCCATTGCTGATTAATATTCAAGACGATATACTGCGTAAGTCCATCGCTATGTTCTACATTGAGGTGCTCAATCACTGTGTGACAGAAGAATTCTGTGAAGAAGATCTATTTGATTTTCTAGAATCCGAAATACTACTCCTAGAAAACACCGAAACATTGTCCAATTTGCCCTCCCGATTTTTGCTTGCATTTAGCAGCTTTCTAGGTGTGCAACCCCAGGGGGAGTATAGCCCCAAAACACCATTCCTTAGCATAGATGAAGGTGTTTTTGTTCCCCAAGAAGGTACAGATACGTTAACCGAAAATGAATCTTCATTTGTTTCACATTTATTGAAATTTAAGGATACCTCGGAGGGCAATTCAACTATACGAAAACGAGTGTTAAAACAACTTATCCGCTACTATCAACACCATGTTATGAAAAGTAAAGAGATTAGGTCTGTAGATATTCTAGCCGAGTTACTTGGATAGTGGCACACAGTTTGAATATCTTTGTATAGAATGGTACAGAAATTAGTAGTGGTGTGTAGCCTAATAGCAATGACATTTTCCTGTAGTGCTCAGCTTGCCAGTGCAGACTCAGCTGTCATGATGCGTAAGATGTTTATGGATGGTGACACCTTTTATGTGTACTCCTTTGATGAGTTTATCCTAAAAGAATTCAATACAAACGAAGAGAAAAAAGCCTACCTCAAATTGGTGCGTAATGTTAAAAAAGTAATGCCCTACGCAAAGCTTGCTGCTTTTAGACTTCAGATGATGGATGATAACCTGAACCAACTGACAAGTAAACGTGCCAAGACCAAGTATATAAAGGCTACGGAGGATGCCATAAAAGATGAATTCATTTCCCAATTAAAAAAACTGACACTATCTCAAGGCAAGTTACTTATAAAATTAATACATCGGGAAACAGGTAACACAACGTATGAGATTTTGAAAAAATACCGCGGAAGTGCAAGCACCATGTTTTACGGTATGTGGGCTAAAATGTATAGTGCCAATATAGACACCAAGTACGACCCTATTGAGGATTTTCAAATAGAGTATATTATTAAAAATTCGAAACTAGAGTAACAGCTTCTTACACAATTTAAACCAAAAATGAAATTAGATGTTCTTGCCTTTGCGGCACACCCAGATGATATAGAGCTTGCTTGTTCTGGCACCATTTTAAAACTGATAGCAGAAGGCAAGTCTGTTGGCATAATAGATTTAACCAAAGGAGAGTTAGGTACCAGAGGAAGCGAGCAAACACGGCAAGAAGAGGCTGCTTTATCCTCCACCATATTAGGTATTCAGGTACGAGAAAACTTAGACCTCGGAGATGGGTCTTTTCAACTTTCACAAGAAAACAAGCTCAGAGTCATCGAAATGATACGTGCGTATCAGCCCACTATAGTATTGGCAAATGCTACCAATGATAGACACATAGACCATCCACGGGCAGCCCAGCTGGTCAAGGAAGCATTATTTTTAAGTGGATTAAAAAAAATAGAAACAAATCTGAACGGAGTAAAACAAGATGCCTTTCGGCCAAAACACTTGTTTCATTATATTCAGCATTATCATATGACACCAGATTTTGTTATAGATGTGTCACCATATCAAGACAGAAAGATGCAAAGTGTACAGGCTTACAAGACGCAGTTTTATAATCCAGAGAATAAGGGATTAGAGACGCCTATCAGCTCCAAGCGTTTTCTTGATTTTATAGAAGGTAGAGCCAGAGAAATGGGAGAATCTATAGGCGTAGAGTTTGGTGAGGGATTTGTCTCTGCTACCCCGCTCCATTATGACTTGGCTAGCTTGTTGTAAATTTTTTTTAGGGAATAGACGAGTCCAGTATTGATCTCTAGTTCATAAAACGGCTCGTTTACTGCACCAAAACGTTCGTAATATGATTTCACAGAAGGAATGGAAGACCCTTCAAAGTCAAAGATGTAATCAGACGAAGAGTATTTGTAGAATACCGAGTCAAGTAGCAAAGACAACGCATTTTCCTTTTTGCCTGAGGCAGAATTTGCACCTAGTATATAGTGCAATCTGTTTTTCCCCGCAACCAGTATTATTGCTGCTATACATTCTTGGTCTTTATACACCGTCATACATACAAAGTTATCAGGTCTTTTGTTGACTAAGTCTTCTAG
>CAWVTO010000079.1:0-8737 GCA_963932895.1 uncultured bacterium | reverse complement strand
CGTTATGAAACTGAGCACTTACCTTTTTAAACCCATTGACAACACACCCATCGCACTTTGGCGTATCGTTTTTGGGAGTGTTCTATTTTTCGAAACCTGGGGAGCCATAGCCGTAGGTTGGGTAAAGCAAGTTTATATAGACCCGCCACTTTTCACCTTTAACTTTATTGGCTTTGAGTTTCTACAACCGCTTCCTCCATACGGCATGTATGCCTGGTTTGGGTTGCTTGGAATTTTCTCTCTTGGTGTTATCTTTGGGTATAGGTACAGGCTATCTATTCTACTGCTGACGATAGGTTGGCTTGGCGTCTACCTTATGCACAAGACTTCCTACAACAATCACCATTACCTTATGACCTTATTGTGTCTGATGATGTGTGTGGTGCCGGCCCACAAGGCAGTAAGTTTAGATGCCAAGAGTGGCCGAACCTCTCCACTATCTGTATGTTACAATCTATACCTACAGCTGTTTGTGTGGTTATTCCTTATCGTCTTTTTTTATGCCGCTATCGCTAAAGTATATCCCGATTGGTTGACAGGTACTCCGCTTACCCAATGGCTTTCCTATAAAAAAGATTCTGCCATTGGATTCTTGTACCAGTCTGATTTTCAGGCACTTCTTATGTCGTGGGGCGGTATTATCTTCGATTTGTTTGTGATACCTGCATTGCTTTGGAAACCCACCCGTAAGTACGCTTTCTGGATAAGTGTATACTTTCATATCATGAATAGTATCACCTTCCAAATAGGAACTTTCCCATATTTAATGATTGGAGCTTGTGTCCTCTTCTACCCCGCAGATAAACTGCGTAAATGGTTTAAGATAAAACATAAGCACAGTACTGAATTACCTTTACCTACCCCAATATTTGCCAAGTTTGCCCTCACCCTATTTATTGTTTTCTATGCCGTGCAACTCCTTCTACCGCTGCGTCATTATGCAATTCCAGGCAATGTATTTTGGACAGAAGAAGGCCACAGGCTAAGCTGGCGTATGATGCTACGTAGTAAAACAGGAAGTGCTGTGTTTCATATTACGAAACCAGATGGCACCAAGCTGATACGTGATGCAAAGGCAGACATGACCTACAAGCAATATCGCACTATGGCTACACATCCCGATATGGTATGGCAGTATTGCCAGTTTCTAAAGGAGCAATACACCGATAGTTGCCACATAAAAGCATATGTAGACGTAAGTCTCAACTTTCGCAAACCGCAACCACTCATAGACCCAAACTATAATATGGCTAAGGCTGAATGGCACCTCTTCAAACACGCAGAATGGATAACAGCTGGGCCTACATGGGATGATGAGTGAATTTGTCTCATGAGTACTCGGGAGGTTATATAAGGCTCCTACAATGAAAAAGGGGAAGCTTTTGCTTCCCCTTTCAATATCAATAATATCTAAATGTCTCCCCTTTAGACCTAACTCAAGATGACAGTTACAACTAGGCCATTCCGCCCAAACCGCTTCTGTGACTTGCGTCTCCTGTGTCTACTAAGTCTGTAAGACTCATCTCCAATGCCTTACGGCTTAGTCCTGTCGCTCTAGGATTAAATTGGTGTACACGTCTCATCATATTCCCAATGATTTCTGACGCATCTTTCAGTATGGCTACATCATCTACCTCACCTTTTTCACTCATTAAGAAACCAAATGTACGAGCCATACCGCAGTTGGCGATGAAGTCAGGGACCACAGCCATATTGGCATCGGCATACATGGATATCTCTCCCATGAATATCTCTTTATCTGCAAAAGGGACATTTGCTCCACAACTGATTACTTCGCATTGCCCATCTATCAAACTTGTTACTTGATCTTTGGTAACTAGTCTGCTACCTGCACCCGGTATAAATATCTCTGCACCCAGGCTCCAAATCTGTGCATTCACCTCTCCAAAAGACATAAACCCTTCGGTATTTGAATTTAACTTGTTGCCATTTCTATTGATAAACATTGCTGTCACTTCTTCGAGCGAGTAGCCCTCTTTATTAATAAGGCCACCATCTTTGTCTATAATGCCAACTATTTTCACCCCATGCTTGGCAAGATAAAATGCTGCTGCTGCACTCACATTTCCCCATCCTTGTATGATGGCTGTTTTGTGATTCATAGTACCTCCCCATAGCTCGTAAAAGTGACGTACCCCTTCTGTAACTCCCCATCCGGTAATCATATCAGATACCGAGTATTTCTTAGACACATCAGGAGTGAAACGCTCATCTATGATAGGCAGCAATACACCGCTTTGTAAGCGTGTGATGGCTTGCAGCTTCTCTACCTTGCTATAGTTTTTGTAATATCCTTGTACGACACCTTCTTGTGGGTGCAGTACACCTAAATCTGCCGTGTATGGAATAACTTCTCCATACTGATCTACGTTCATATCTCCACCAGTACCATAATAGTTACGTAGCATTGGCATTACCGCTGCGTACCACCTGCGGAGCACCCCTTCCTTGCGGGGGTCTGCTGGGTCAAAATTTATCCCTGACTTGGCTCCTCCTATCGGCGGGCCAGCTACAGTAAACTTTACTTCCATTGTTTTGGCTAGCGATTCTACTTCTCGCTTATCCAATCCCTTACGCATACGCGTACCGCCACCTGCGGCACCATTGCGTAGTGAGTTTATCACTACCCATCCTTCTGCTTCTGTCTCTGAGTCTTTCCACTCAAAAACAATCTCGGGCTGCTTATTCTCGAATTTTTTTAATAAATCTTCCATCTTATATCAATTTTGAAAAATTGCCATACAAACTGCCACTTACGCTATCGCTAGACGCTCCGGTAGCCGCAGACAATACATTAATTTTATTTTGTACACGTAACATGCCCAGTAGGGCAAATGCCAATGCTTCTTTATAATTTACTTCCTCTTCTCCAGGTACTACTACCTCTGCTTCTGTGTGTGTTTTAATATGAGAAATGAGCGTCTTATTAAATGCTCCTCCTCCTGTAATGTACACTCGCTTTCCGGTAGGATCACCTCCACACAGGTCTTCTATTGTATTCCCTATCTGCTGAGCGATATGGTCTACCAAGGTCTTCATTTTATCCTCTTTAGTAGCTTCACTTAGACGTACTATTCCCCAAAAATTGGAGCTAATCCACTCTCTGCCCAACGACTTTGGTGGCTCGTAACTGTAAAAATCGATTTCGTTCAACTCTTCGAGTAGGTCATAGTCTATGACTCCACGTTCCGCTATCTCGCCATCTTTGTCATACTCCTGCTCAAACTCACGTGCTATTCTATTGAGCACAATATTGCAAGGGCATACATCATAGGCTATTCGCTCTCCATTGGTATCTGCACTTATATTGGCAAAGCCCCCTAGATTGAGACACATGGCAAATTCTCCAAAGAGATATTTGTCTGCAATACCTACTAGCGGTGCACCCTCACCACCCAGCACTACATCGATCGCTCTAAAATTAGAAACCACAGGCAGTCCGGTAATGGCGGTGATGCTATTGCCATCGCCTATTTGCACGGTAATATTATTCTCTGGCTGGTGAAACACTGTATGACCATGAGAAGCAATAAGGTCCGCTTCTAAGTTCTGCTCCTTTAAAAAAGTCTTAATCTCTTCACCGATAAACTGACCGTAGTAGCGGTCTGTTTTATGAAATATCATTGAGTTTTGGTGTCTTAGTTTAGAAAGACGAAGTCTCCACTTCTCTCCATAAGCGATGGTAGTACCTGCGTTTATACTGTACTCCCAGGTGCCCGATTCTTGCTCCTCTAGTGTGACGTGAGCTAAGTCCAACCCGTCCATAGACGTACCAGACATTACGCCCACTACATTATACTTTCTCATATATCTTTTTCTCGTTTGCTTGTATTGATTCTAAAAAAAATCCTCCCCCTCTATACTACTGATGTTTTCTATGACAAAATTAAACTTAAAAGCGGCAAGTGCAAAGAACGGACCTATGGTCAAATTAAACGTGTGATTGGCAATAATTTATACGTAAAACACGTGAGGTAGCTTATTTTTGTTGAGTAGATGAAAAAGAATTTTATCCTTTTGCTATTGTCCTTTTTATTTGTTTCACAAGCAAAAAGTCAAAGTTCTAGTCTTGGCTTTAACGAGTTTGGCATAGGCGGCAACCTTCATATCCCTCAGTTTCCAGATAGGTTTAAATCTACACTTGGCTACGGAGTAAACGCCTATGGAAGTTATCAATTCAATGAACGATTCTCCCTTCTTAGTCGGTTTGCTTTCAGAAGTTTGCAGCACACAAACACCGATCTCAATACAGGTACTACTTTTCGTGACATTAATTTGACGTTAGCAGCAGGTCTCAACATACCTCAAGTCTCCAATACTCGATTTCTACTGGGAGTACAGCCCACTGGCGTGCTAAATTCTGAAACGAATACACTCTTTTCTTCACTAGAAAATGCTAACAGTCTTAACCTCTTTGGCGGTATACAAATAGACCTAAATTCGTATACCAAACTAGAATTCAGCTATACACAACCACTGAGCCAAACCAAGTACCCTTCTTATATAGACGCCATACCGCCTATGATCTCAATTGGCATATCTACCAATTTCAATACGTTGGGCAACCGCGTAAATCACTGGCGAGAAATGAAACGAACGCTCCATCAACTCAAAAACGATACCCTCTATTTTATAAATAGAGCCTGTGTAGGGGAGCTAAGTGATAAGCGATTGGAGGAGTTGCTAGCTGCGTACTATACTTTTTCTGCATTCAAAGTACTGAATAAAGAAGATATAGAGAATGATTTACTCCCCAAGAATCCCATACACTTTGCTGTTATTGGTCAGTTTTATGCAGGCAAGGGCGAGCCTCTAACTACGGGAATATACCTCCTAGATAACGAGATGCTCAACGTAAGATTTCCTTATGATATGTACGTGCCCATTTACAATAGTTCACTCAACTGTATGGGTGCCGAAAGAAATATTATAGGGGGAATTGTCCGATTTAATACTAGTTTGGGCCGTTAATAAAACATAGAATTCACAACAATTATTATTTTTGTATAGATGAAAAAAATAGGAATACTCACACTTATGACTTTTGCAGCGATCTCCGCAGCCGCTCAACATAGCCACACACCTCTAACGACTCAAGTAGACAGTATGTCTTACGCTGTAGGTATGAATATCGCTTCTAGCCTAAAAAATGGCGGAATAGATACGTTGAACTATGCCATATTTAAAGAAGCTCTAAAAGACGTGATGGAATATAACCATGCCAATATGGATGGACCAACCTCTAACCAAGTGGTAAATGACTATGTAGCAGCAGAAAAGGCCAAAAAATCGGATGGTTTTACTGCAGCAGGTACAGCATTTTTAGAAGCTAATAAGAAAAAAGAAGGAGTAAAGGTAACTCCAACCGGTCTACAGTACAAGGTAATACAAGCCGGTACTGGAGCTATACCCGTAGACGGACAAACCGTAAAGACACACTACCACGGAACACTCATAGATGGCAAAAAATTCGATAGCAGCTACGATAGAGGTCAACCTGCCAGCTTTAATGTAAACCAAGTAATACCCGGATGGACTGAGGCACTAAAAATGATGCCAGAAGGCAGTACTTGGGAACTATACATACCGTACAATCTTGCATATGGCGATAGAGCAATGGGAGCAAAAATACCTCCTTACTCTACGCTCGTTTTTACGATAGAATTATTAGAAATAGTACAGTAGTGTTATTCTACCAGAAGAAGCAAGACGTATAAGTACCGTGTCGGCATTGTGTATTCAAACGACACCACCCTAACCATTGCCTTTAATTTCTCCGTGAATAGTATTTTCTGTTTGTGAGGACACAAACTGAATCTATTACACAAATAGATTCTATTGCACAAACTGATTCAAAGATCTCCGGGGCAAAACACTTTACTAGAGCTACGCTACCCGCTAGACTCTCTGAGCTATCGCGTATACGTTCTGGTGATGCCGAACCCAATAATATAAATCATGCGGGGACTCTATGCTGATCTATAAGCGAACGTAGAATAGGAAACAGCGATTTCTCTCGCTGCACCTCATCCAGTATCACACACTTATCTTGATGCTGCTTTAAAAATAGTTCTGGGTTCTGTAGCTGTGCTCTATCCGATGGCAACTCTAAGTCGAGGTAGATAGCTTCCTTTTTTAACTGACTTATGAGTTCCTTGGCCAATGTAGTTTTTCCTATCTGGCGAGCACCTACGAGTACCACAGCCGGAAACTGTAGCAGAAGTCTTTTCACATCTCGTAGTGAATCGCGTATGATATCATCCGTAAACATCCCCGCAAATCAAAAGTTTTAGTTTTGATTTGCGGGGATAATTATTGCACCCAGATTAGCTTGATAAAGCTCCGATTGTTCCGATTACCCACAGACGACATAAAAAAAGGCAAGTATCTCTACTCGTCTTTTTGCTATTTTCTATTGTTGATATCGATGGATGTAACCGCTCGTGTCTCCACGAGCATGACATGCCGTAGGTGAGGACACGAACTCAGACTAACTCAACCTAAAAACAATACTTGTTCTCTGCAATAAGCTTCGTTGCTACTTGCTTGCGAAGGGATATGGTATCTGTCATAGGGTACTTGGTAAATCGCTTTACGCCCATATGCATCATAATCAGCATATCGTCTTTGGCAAATGCAGCTAGTGCGTGCTTACCTGCTAGGTACGTTCGTTCCATTGCGTCATTTACAAAGCATTTGGTCATTGCTATTTGCATAGCTGTCTCTTCTTCTCCTTGTTGTGCTATGAGTTTTTCTGTCCTGAGCACCGTACTTTCTGCGGTAAATACATCAAGTGCCATATCTGCTAGATTCATCAAAATCTCTTGCTGCTTCTCTAGCTCCATCATATACTTCTGTGCTGCTGCACCTGCCGCCATGAGTATGGCTTTTTTGGCTTGGCGTACTGCTTTCTTTTCCTCGTATAGAGCAGATCCATCTCCTTCGTCTCCGAAGTCCGGTATCTCCATCAACTCTTCCTGTATCTTCGTAGCAGGTCCCATTAAATCCAATTCGCCTTTCATGGCTTTTTTCAATAGCTGACCTACAGAAAGCATACGATTGATTTCGTTGGTTCCCTCAAAGATTCTATTTATACGTGCATCTCTGTACATACTTGCTACCGGGAATTCTTCCGAATATCCCGTTCCGCCAAATATTTGTACTGCTTCATCTACTACATAGTCCAAGGTCTCAGAGCCCAGTATCTTGAGCAACGCACATTCTATGCTGTACTCTTCTGCAGCTATTAGTTTGCCTTCTACTTTGGTTTTGCCTTCTGCTACTAGCTCGGCTATTTTTTCTGTAATTAGTCCAGACACTCTATACGTAGCACTATCGGTAGCATACGTCTTGATGGCCATTTCTGCTATTTTGTGCTGTATCGCTCCAAAACTGCTGATGGGCACACCAAACTGGTGTCGCTCGTTGGCATAGTTTATAGCTATATCTATACTTTTCTTGCTGCCGCCCATTACCATAGCACACAGCTTATACCTTCCTATGTTTAGCACATTAAAGGCGATTTTGTGCCCTTTCCCTATCTCACCTAGTAAGTTGTCTTTTGGTATGCGTACATCGTCAAAAAATACTTGACGTGTACTGCTTCCTTTTATACCTAGTTTTACTTCTTCATCTCCTAAGCTGAGTCCTGGGGTTCCTTTTTCTACCAAGAATCCGGTAAATTTATCGCCATCTACCTGAGCAAAAACGGTAAATAAGTCCGCAAAACCCGCATTGGTAATCCACATTTTAGCTCCGTTGATTACCCACTCGTCTCCATCTAGTACTGCTTTAGACTTGGCTGCTAATGCATCACTGCCACTATCTGGTTCTGTGAGGCAGTATGCCGCTTTTATTTGACCATTGCCCAATCCTGGCAAGTACTTTTTCTTTTGTTCTGTTGTACCGTAATACAATATTGGCAATGTGCCTATACCCATGTGTGCGGCAAGTGCTACACTAAAACTTTGGCTTTTGCCGAGTTCTTCGCTTAGGACAGATTCGGTATTGAAATCTACAGACATTCCTCCATACTCCTCTGGCAACGCAGCTCCTAGAATACCGAGTTCAGCCGCTTTCTCCATCAATTGGGGTATTATATCTGGATTCTCAGACTGCTTATCTATTTTGACACGCAGATGGTTTACTTCTTTTTCTAAAAAGTCACTCGTCATCTCACGAAACATCTTCTGCTCTTCGTTGATTTCCTCTGGAATAAATGTACTCTGTGCGTCCTGCTCTTTGATTAGGAATTCGCCGCCTTTTAGGTTTATGTTGCTCATATCGCTATTAGTATTGAGATGATGAGAGATGAGTATTGAGACTCATTCGCAGCAACTCCTTTATTTTCTTTTTTATTCTAAATCTGATTGTTAAATCAAGATATGAATGGACTACGAAAGCAGTCTCATATCTCAATACTCACTACTCTTTTTACAGTCTCTCTAGTACCGCTGCTATCCCTTGTCCACCTCCAATACACGCTGTCACCATACCATACTTTTGGTCTCTAAGCTTCATTTCTTCTAGTATCTGTACGGTTAACTTCGCTCCGGTGCATCCCAGTGGATGACCTAAACTTATTGCTCCACCATTTACGTTGACAATCTCTGGGTTAATCTCTAAACCTCTTAACACAGCCAAACTTTGTGAAGCAAATGCCTCATTCAATTCTATTTGGTCAATGTCATTAAGTGATAATCCTGCTTTACCTAAT
>CAWVTO010000078.1:0-8745 GCA_963932895.1 uncultured bacterium | reverse complement strand
GTGATTTGTATGCAGACCGCATAGCTCGCATCAAGAAGCAGATGCCAGATTGCTGCATAGGAGTAGATGTAATCGTAGGTTTTCCTGGAGAATCAGAAGAACACTTTTTGACTACCTACCAGTTTCTAAATGAGCTGGACATTAGCTACTTGCACGTGTTCCCTTATTCTGAAAGAAACAACACTACTGCCAAAAAGATGGCAGGTAAAGTGACCAAGGCGGAAAAGACAGATAGAGCAAAACGCCTTAGAATACTAAGTGCTAAGAAGAAACGCTTTTTCTACGAGAGTCAGGTGGGTAAGGAAATGGAAGTGCTGTGGGAGGAAGAAAAACAAGGCGAGAATATGCAAGGTTTTTCAGAGAACTATATCCGCTTTGAAGCACCCTACGACGCTACTCGTGTAAACCAAGTAGAGCTTTTACGTTTTGATGCTATCAATGAAAGTGGCCTAGCCAAAGCAAGCTTGAAGGAGCATCTGCAATAGGTTTTTATCTTTACCGCTCTGTATGATACGCGAAAAGCACTATCCCTATCTCGAGCCGCTTCTTGTGGTTGCATTGGGTATCGTGTTTTATTGCTTGCATTTTCATCCGTATTTCGGTGAGTTTAGCTCAGCCATATTCTTTTTCAATGATCCAGATGATGCTAAGGTCTACGCTTGGAATACGTGGCACTTTGCCCACCAAATAAAACAAGGTGCTAACCCTTTTTATACGGATTACATCTGCTCACCCAACGGCACTGGCCTGTGGATGCACGCCTATACTATTTGGTTTGGGTTGCTCAATTTACTCTTTAGCAATGTCGCCTTGTCTATTAATCTAGGTATAGCCATTCAGTTAGTAGTAGCCTTTATTGGTTTTTATCGTTTGGCTAGATATTTTGATATTCAGTATTTGCTAGCTATATCTGCTGCTTATGTAGCGGCATTTAGTATATATGTGCTTGCCAAAGTAGGCGTACATTACAACTTGGTGCTCATTGGCGTATTGCCTTTTATTATGCTATCGTTTTTGCAGTGGATGCCTTATGATAAAGGTTTTACGGTGAATAGAAAATACGCCTTGCCTACTGTAGTATTACTCTTAGTTGGGTTCTTTATGGGCTACTATGTCGTGTTTTATTCCTGTGCTTTTGTACTAGCGTATTTCTTGTGGTTCAGTGTTTTGGATAGCTGGTTTTCCTCTTGGAACTGGAAGAAGACGTTGGTTTTGTTAGGAGTATTGGTGCTAGGACACATTAGCGTTCGTCTGCTTAGAGTGAGTGGTATGGATGAGAAAGGAGCTATTTGGGCCGCTGCAGATATAAGAGGATTGGTAAATCAAGGATTGAATTCCCGCTTTTTTCAGGATAAGATATATTGGGATCTTCCGCATTCGGTCAATGACAATAAGATTTTCTTAGGATACAGTTTTATGCTACTATTTATCCTGTGTATGGTTCTCTACTTGCAGCGTAAGGATAAAGATACATGGACTCGGTTTTTCTTGTTTGCTACCACACTATTTACACTTGTTACTCTTCCTGTTATTCGCATATCAGGAACAGATATATGGTATAACATTACGGCCCTAGTACACTTTATTCCTTTTGTCAATAATGTACGTTCACCAGATAGGTTTATCTTGTTGGTATTTGTATTTGGGGCTTTGTTTATGGCTCGGGTGGTTCATTTACAGTGGAAAGCAAAGAACATAAAACTGAACTTTACGGTCTTCTTGTTGGTGCCAGTAATGTTGTTTTTCGTAGAGCATGCACAGGAGGATATGGAGCCGATATCTTTATCGGTTTCAGAGCAAAGTGTTCTTTCGGAGACGAATGGCGAAAAAATACTCATGCTTCCGTTCGGGATACGCGACGGCTACCAGCAGTTTGGCGAGTTTGATGAGAATCAGTTACTACTGCAGCAGTTGTATGCATTTAAGATGCCAAGTGGTTACCTATCACGGTTAAGCGATGAGACGTGGAACTACTACAAGAGCAATGAATTGTATTCGAATTTGGCTCTCATACAGCAGGGGGTAGTAGTAGATGGGTTTGATTGGCATGCTGCTTTGGTCACAAACGATATATATGGGCTGTACCTACCCAAATCGCTTATTTCTGAAAATTATGGTGTTTTAAAAATGATTGCGAGTCTACCTGTTACGCAAAAAGAGGACGAGAATGGGATTCTGTTTTCACTACATTAAGTAACACTCAACGAGACTATCCCTACATTTAACACGATCTTCTTCTTGATTTAAAATTTTCATACGTTAATTCGCACTAAGACAACAATATGTATCCCACTTTATACGACGCCGTTCTTGATATTTTTGGTATCAGCATTCCAGCATTCAAGATCGTAATGATGTTTGGCTTTTTTGTAGCCCTTGCTTTTTTAGTGGCAAGTTGGGTGATGACCCTAGAGTTCAAACGTTACGAAAAAGAAGGAAAAGTAAGTGCTTTTCAAAAAGCAATAGACAAACCAAATATGGCTTGGGAGTATATCTCTAGTACTTTGGTAGGTTTTATATTTGGTTTCAAGATTGTGTATTTGGCTCTTAATTTCAGTCAGCTATCTGGCAATCCGCAGGCATTCATACTCTCTATGGAGGGTTCCTTGCTTTGGGGTATTCTGCTAGCGGTAGTTTTTATGGCTTTAAAATATTTCCAACTCAAAAAAGAACCTCCTTATGTAGCAGGCAAAACAATGACTTTTCATCCGTATATGATGATGGGAAATCTAACGATGGTAGCTGCCATTAGCGGTTTTGCCGGAGCTAAGTTGTTTCACCACTTGGAGCATTTTAGTGATTTGGTAGATGACCCAATGGTGTTATTTAGGGACCCGTTCAGCGGTCTCACCTATTTCGGAGGGCTACTTTGCGGAGCTATTGGCGTGCTTTGGTATTCACATAAACACGGTGTAAAATGGAAAACGATGCTCGATATAGGTGGGCCATCTATGATGTTAGCCTACGGTATCGGTAGAATGGGTTGCCATTTTAGTGGAGACGGAGACTGGGGTATAAAAAACCTTGCTCCCAAGCCAGATTGGTTGAGCTGGCTACCCGATTGGGCGTGGGCGTATGACTATCCCAATAATGTACACGGCCTTATATTAGAAGATCCGGTATGGCCTACTCCAGTATACGAGATTGCAATGGCACTTACTATTTTTGCTATTCTATGGTCCATACGCAAGAAATTTGCACCGGGTGTATTGTTTGCTATCTATTTCATATTTGCAGGAATAGAACGCTTCTCCATAGAAAGTATTCGGGTTAATCCAGACCAATTTAAGGGAGTAGCATTCACGCAAGCAGAGATTATCTCTATGGTCATGATGCTACTTGGTGTCATCGGAATCATCTATTTCAACAGAATACATAAAAAACAAACAAGCTAGAGCACGCAATGACGCATACAGCACTTTATTTACAACACAAAGAGCTGCTTGGTCAAGCCGTAGAAGCTCTCAGTACTCGTCAGTTTTTCTCGCCCTATCCAGAGCACCCCAAAGCGTATGACCCAGCGTTAGACGCCAAAGGGAAAGAAGCTTTTGGTAGATTACTCAATGAAAATTTTACGCAGCTAAATCAAGGTGCAGATACGTGGGTAGGAGAAGAGGTCTCACCACTTTGGCAATACGGCACAGGCGTACGGTATCCAGCACTGGCTGCAGATACTTATATTTCGAATAGTGCAGCTGCTGCCAAAGACTGGAAGAGTGCGAGTATAGAAATACGAGCGGGCGTTCTCATCGAAAGTCTAGAGCGGGTGCGATTACGCTTTTTTGAACTAGCGTACGCTACGATGCATACCACTGGGCAGAGTTTTATGATGGCTTTTCAGGCCAGTGGTCCGCATGCAGCAGATAGAGCTTTAGAAGCTATCGCAATGGGCGTAAAGGAACTCACTCGCTATCCCAAGGACTTAGCGTTTAGCAAACCGATGGGCAACTATTCGCTGGACGTACAAAAAAGCTGGAAACCTATTGCTAAAGGTATAGGTTTGGTCATCGGGTGCTCTACATTCCCCACATGGAATACCGTGCCTGGTGTGTATGCCAATCTTATCTGTGGCAACACGGCAATCATTAAACCGCATCCAAAGTCTGTTTTGGCTATTGCTTTATTTGTTGCTGAGCTTCGCAAGGTTATTGCTGAGCAAGGCTACGATGCCAATATCGTTCAACTCGCACCGGATACGGTAGCTAATCCGATCACTCAGGCACTCGCAGAGCATCCAGCTATAAAACTTGTAGACTATACAGGGGGCAATGCCTTTGGTGATTATGTAGAGACTTTGGATAAGACCGTATTCACAGAAAAGTCGGGTATTAACGCGGTAATCATAGATTCTGTGAAGGAGATAAAAGCCGTAGCTCAAAACATAGCCTTTTCAGTAAGTTTATATAGCGGGCAAATGTGTACTGCTCCGCAAAATATATTTATTCCCAATGAGGTAAAAACGGAAGATGGAGTGCTATCCTTTGATGAAGTAGCTGCGAGACTAGTAGAAGCGGTGAAGGGTGTGATAAACCACCCTAAAATGGGTGCAGGTACACTTGGTGCTGTGCAAAATGATACAATCATAAGTCGCATTGCAATAATAGAAGGAGAAGTGCTTCTTGCTCCGCAAAAAGTAGAAAATCCAGATGCCCCAAACGCCAGAATACAGAGCCCTACGATTATAGCTACAGAGGCAAGTGCAACTGTTTATCGCGAAGAATTTTTTGGTCCGCTGGTGTTTTTAGTAAAGACAGAAAACACATTGGAATCCGTGGCTATCGCTAGTTCATTAGCCGTATCAAAAGGAGCAATAACGTGCTTGGCCTTTAGTACAGATGCAGAAACACAAGTCGTCATAGAAGAGCAGATGAATGAAGCCTTTGTCCCCGTTAGTTTCAATCTGACAGGTGCCGGGTTTGTAAACCAACATGCTGCCTTTTCAGACTTTCACGTTACAGGAGGTAATCCCGCGGGCAATGCCACCTTTGCCGATGCCTCTTTTATAAATAGACGATTTGTATGGGTTGGTAATAGGAGGATGTAGTACCTAGTACGGCGTTACACGTACCTTTTTTTTCTTTAGTCTGGTATTGTTGGTTTTGCTTATAGCCTCTTTTACCTTCTCTTTTTTTACCGCTACGAAGGTGCATTCCAGTTTTGATTCTATTATGCCTACTTCGTACGGAGCGAGTCCGCCTTGTTTCATGAGTAAGCCTGCTACGTCACCTTTAGATACTTTATCTTTCTTGCCTCCAGAGATGAATAGCGTAGCCCACTCAGAAGCTTGCAAACGCTTGCCACCTGTAGGTTTTAGTTCTGCTATTTCTGGCATATACTCCGGAACGTCTTGTCCTTTCTGGGCTAGAATATAAGCAGTTCCTTCGGCATTCATACGGGCTGTTCTACCATTACGGTGTATGTATTCTTCCTCTCTAGATGGCAATTCGTAGTGCAGAATAAACCCGAGTTCTGGAACGTCGATACCTCTAGCTGCTAGGTCAGTGGCCAGTAGTATTTGATGGGTTCCGTTTCTGAATTTGATTAATGCACTCTCTCTATCTCGCTGCTCTAGTCCCCCATAAAATACGCCATGCGAAACACCTTCTTCGGTCAAAAATGTGGAGACACCTGCTATAGTATCCTTAAAATTACAAAAGATAATGCCCGGCACATTGCCTATGTGCTGAAGTAGTTTGAGCATATGCGGAAGTTTCTCCTCTCTTGGAGCTACGGTGAGTACTTCTTTTAGCTTACTGGATTGTATAGCTAAAAAATCGATACGAATAGGGTCGTTGAGTTGAGCATAAACGGGAATGTCAACGGCTTGTGTAGCCGACGTTAAAATTTTCTTTTCTACAGACGACAGGTTGTCTATCAAAGAAATCATCTCTGCTTCAAAACCTATTTCGAGCGATTTGTCAAATTCGTCTAGAATGAGTGTTTTGATATACTTGGTGGCAAAAGCACCTCGCTCCAAGTGGTCTGCAATACGACCTGGAGTTCCTACGAGTATAGCAGGACGTGTTTCTATGTCTCTACGGTCTTGAGAGCCACTACGGCCGCCGTATACTACATTTGTTTTGTAGCCAGAGCCCATAGAGCGGGCTACTTGCTCTATCTGCATAGCTAGCTCACGCGTAGGAGCTATGATAAGGGCTTGTATCTCTGTGATAGCGGGGTCTAGTGAGGCTACCAAAGGAAGCAAAAAAGCCAATGTTTTTCCACTACCTGTAGGAGAAAGTATGACAATATCCTTCGGTTTTTCGTAAGCTGCCTGAGCTTGCATCTGCATATCATTACGTTCGGTAATGTTCAGTTTTGTAAGTATCTCGGCAATGGTTTTGTGTGTGGCAGACATGGGTGCAAAGCTATGGCTTTATACCCGTACAAATGCGTTTTTAATAGAGTACGCGGTGACCCAGTCCTCTCTTCTCAATGGTTTCTGAGAGTGATTTTTTATCCAGCTTGCTATCGAGCCAACCAATGATATCAAAATAAAAGAATGGACGTTGCTCAAACTTATTTTGAGCTACTACCAGCATTGCTTTTCGCAGATTTACGAGTTCTTGTCTTATCTCTATGGTAGGCAGTTTGGCACACACTCTCAGAAACTGCATTATTTCTATTTGAAACTTGTCCAGCTGTTTATTGCGAGCGAGGTAGCTGTATACACTTCGTATATTCTCGAAAATGTATTCTGTGTCTTGCAATTCAAACAGAGATGTAAGCTTGAGAATGCGTGAAAATATTTGCAAATCAGGTCTGCCTGTAATGTCCATATTGTATATGATTCTGTCCAAGTATACGATGCAATTTTCGTAGAGCTCATTGCCAAAATACAAGCAGGCTATTTTGTAGTTAATACTGTTTACATATCCTGCATTGTTTTTCTTGTCAAGTGTTTCAAAAGCATTGTTTAGTGTTTTGAAATGAAGTAAGCCGCCACGAAAGTCTCCTTGTATCATGTACAGGTTGATCGTATGAGTTAAGGTATACTTGAAATGTGTTTCTTTGAGTAGGTTAATGTCGGGCAAGCTAGACGGGAATTTCAGGTGCTTAAATTTATCGATAAGCTGTGCATACCTGGCAGTAGCATTGAGTCTGAATAGGCACATCAACTGATAGTTAAGCAGTTTGAGGTAGACTTCTTTGTAGTGACTGGCAAGCCCGAAGTTCTCATATATAGTCACAAGAGAAGAAGAGTATTTGTAACTCAATACAAAATTACGCTGTGTGTAATTGTAGTGATACAGCATACGGTTGTAGACTATTTTATTAAATAGGGATAAGTCATTATAGTCTATGCCATTAGTGATTTTTTTAAGCTGTACTTCTAGCGTGTGGTATTCCTCTTCGTTTTTGCTAAACCTATGCTGTAGATAAAACTGCCTAAACTGTAGATAACCGTCCATTAGCTGTTTGGTTAATGGACTCATGTCGCTGTAGAGTTTAAATTCGGATACCATTTCTGGTTTAGACATGGTCTCGTAGTAGTACGTCTCTTCGTCTACGAGTACTGCATCATTGATAATGGAGCTTGTGGCTTTAAATAGGATTGCTTTTTTTTTCCACTTGTTGGCTTGTTCAGGAAGGTTTAATCCTTTCAGTATGCTATAATTTTTTAGTAACGTCCTGTATTCTTCAAAAGGAGTGCGTTTCTGTTGTGCTCTCAGGTACTCCAATATTTTGCTGTACAGTTCCTTCTGAACATTCGCCAACTGATGTATTTTTAATTCGGGGATAGCGTTTACCAGTTCATGGCCATCGTACTTTTTTTGCTTGAGTAACGCGTGGTATGTTTTTACGTAAATAAATGACTTGTAGGGTTCTTTCGACCATTTTCTGGATAGCAAAAGCTTCTGCGATTTATTCAGGGCATTTAAAATGGTGAACAGGTCATTTTCTTTATTATGTTTCATAAATTTCAGTCTTCAAATATCTAATTATCTTTTTGTTATGTAAATCATTTTTAATTATAAATCGATATATTTTAGTTTTTTAGAAATGCCTTTTGGAAAAAAAAATCGCTTTTTGAAACGAATTATTCACGGAAACAATACGATAAAATAGCAACGCGATAGATTATACAAAAGATGGGCAAAAGGATAAATTTTATAGCACTTACAGTACTGGTATTACTGAGCGTATTATTGGCAGAAAATTATACAGAACTCTCATCAAGTATAGATTCTGGAGATACTGCTTGGATGTTAGTGGCGAGTGCACTTGTCTTACTTATGACTCCAGGGCTTTCCTTTTTTTATGGCGGTATGGTGAATAAAAAAAGTATTATATCCACGATGCTGCAAAGTTTTATCGCACTCGGTGTTATAAGTGTGCTTTGGATTGTAGTTGGATTTAGCTTGGCTTTTGGGGATAGTCTCGGCGGATTCATCGGCAATCCTCTTACCTACTTCAACTTTAGAGGAGTTGGTGCGGAGCCTAATCCAGAGTTTGCTGCAACTATACCCTTTTTGTTATTTGCCATGTTCCAATTGAAATTTGCTATCATAACTCCAGCACTTATCACAGGAAGCTTGGCAGAGCGTGTTAGGTTTAGATCTTACATACTGTTCATGGTATTATTTAGTCTCTTTATCTATAGTCCTCTGGCTCATATGACCTGGCATCCAGATGGGTTATTCAGGCAGTGGGGTATTTTAGATTTTGCAGGAGGAACGGTAGTTCATATGTCAGCAGGTTTTGCTGCATTGGCGGGAGCGGTTTTTTTAGGAAACAGAAAAA
>CAWVTO010000077.1:0-8840 GCA_963932895.1 uncultured bacterium | reverse complement strand
TGACCGAAGATGTGCCTAACGAAGAACCAGAAAGAATGGCTACTTGTGAGCCTTTTCCAGATGCTTTAGAAACGCTAAATCGCTGGCATGACCAAGGTCATATCATTACGTTTTTTACATCGAGAACAGTTGAGCACAAAGAAGTTACAGATAACTGGCTCAAAAAACATGGTTTTAAGCACCATGGGGTGCTGTATGGCAAACCACGTGGCGGCAACTATCACTGGATAGACAATCACATTGTACGAGCTACCAAATACAAAGGGAAGTTCACAGACTTAGTAAAACAGATAAAGAATGTTGAGCTATTTGAGGAGTAGAAACACATATCCCTAGTGAGTACTCCTGCTATCAAAAAAAGACAACCCATATGGGTTGTCTTTTTTTGTTAAGTGTATCTATTCGCTATTTTTTAACGTTTAGTATAATGTCTAATCGGACATCATCGCTAAGGATAAAGCCGCTTTCACCTACATTAAAATCCAGTCTGTCCAGTTTCATTTTACCGTTGAAAGTCCCCGTCTCCCCTTTGTTGTTAAATGTAAAAGGAACTGCAATATTTTTGGTTTCACCTTTTATGGTTACATCAAATTGTCCGATATATCCGTTTTTTGACGTGGCAAAAGAGGTAGAACGCATTTCTATCTTTGGATAAGTAGCAACGTCAAAGTATTCTGCTTTACGCAGGTGCTCATCTCGCTTATCTATACCTGTATTCACTGTAGCTGCTTTCACAGAGGCATAGATGCTCGAATTAGCAAGGTCGTTCTCATCAAACTGGATAGATGCCTTAATACCAGAGAATTTGCCATCTACGGTGATGCCCGCATTTTTGATGTGAAACTTCACCGAACCGGTAGTAGGAGACCAACTTGTGGCTGCAATAGCAGCAATAGTCATTAATGCGAATGCAAAGAGTACGTTGATTTTTTTCATTGTGTTACTTTTTAAATGGTTTGTAATTGATGCTAATCATTCCAAGGAGCGATTTATACCTAAATCGATCGTTATTGTCGCTGTAGGTTATTTTTTCAGTGGTCGTATATTCAGTGAATAAAAAGGTGAAACCCGCATTAACGGTCAGTTTTTTGGAGATATTGTATTTAACGTAGAGTTCACTGTTGAGCATTCCGATATCATTATCACTTATGAGTAGCACATTATATGCTGTTGGTTTTGCAGAGAGTTGATTTGCGGTGTTCATTGGTTTATTGCTGCTTATAGGCGTGCCTACTACCTCTTTACCAAAAGCTATGCCAGCAGCATCTATATTGAAGCCAATACCCCATTTATCAGAGAAGTCGTATTCTAAGTAAATGACTGCATTGAGCGAATTGTGTTGTGCTTTTGCTACATTAAAGGTGTCAATATTTTCTTCTATATTCTCGATGAACAGGACTTGTGGTCCTTTTTCGCCACTGGTAAGGTAGGCCGGAGCCGTTATATAGGTGCGATTGCTAGCAGCGTAAGTGTTAAAGCGTAATCCGTACCCAAGTTTAAATTTAGCATTGGCGGTAATGCCATGCATTTGTTTCCAAGAAAGAGCTCCGGCAAATTCATTTGGAGCATAACCAAGGGCAAGTCCAAAATCGTGATTTTGTTTGAAACGGGATTGCCCGTAGCCGAATAAGCTTGGAATGGTTAGCAGTGTTATTAGGATTAGTTTATTCATATGTATTGTATTCAGTGGTTTATAAAGCAGTCTATACCTACTAGTAGTTGAGTGTATTCATTGAAATAGAACAGACTTGACTATCTTTTCTTCTTCGCACAAAATACGCTGGAGAGGAAAATAACGAATATTCACATCCTTGTTTTAAGTGTTAGACCAGTCGGAGTTAACGAATTACACGAAAATTCCTTACAAAAGAATCACCTTGCATATCATTGACCACTTTATGACGCAATGGTGAGAAGGCATTCAACGCTTTTAAGACTAAATGATGGGTAGTAGGATTGAGCATTAGTTTATTTAGTAGCTCGGCTTTATTCACTCGTCCACCAAAGTGACGATCCCATTCTTTGTTGTATCGTGTTCTGAGTTGAGCAAAGTTTTGTTCTTCAAGAATTAGTTGAGCCAAGACTAGTGCACTTCGGGCAGCTATACTCATGCCGTTGCCACTAAGCGGACTTATGCTGCCAGCAGCGTCTCCTACAAAAAGCATATGTTCATTGTACAGCTGCTGCTTGTTGAATTTTATGTTGCTAATTACCAATGGTTTGTCCCATACAAATTCAGCTTTGGAGTATACCTCCTTCAGTTTTTTATTTTTGAACAGTACGTTTTCTTCGAATGTACGGATATCGTTACTGTGATATTTAAGTTTTGTAGCGTCTGCGAGATAGCACAAACAATACTGATTGTCTTCTATTTTACTTATTCCGCAGTATCCACCGTCAAATGAGTGGAGAGAGATGAGGTCCTCTTTGAAATCTCCTTTGATATGATACTTTACACCGATGTAATTACTCTTGGCGGCAGATTTGGGTCTTTTTAAGTACCCCGGGGAGTACTTGCCGTGCGATCCTATAATTAGATTTGCTTTAACTGTTCCATTGGAGCTAGAGATCGTTTCGTGTTGTACGTCACTTACTTTAGTATTGGGGTGAAAGTGTACTCCAGATTTTTTCATTTGCTCTGCAAGTGCGTAGTCTAGCTTGTACCTGCTCAGCCCAAATCCGCCTATTTTTAGCGGGGTGTTGAGTTCTCCCCCTTTTTGAGAAGTAAGTTGTAGGTTTTTAATAATGGGAAGACTCCAATCGTCAAGTGGCAAGCCTAGACTTTTAAAAAACGCGTAAGATTCCAAGGAGATAAACTCTCCGCATACTTTATGGCTTGGGTAACCTTCTTTCTCAAAGACGACTACTGATTTCCCTTCTTCCGCTAGTAGAATTGCCAAACAACTGCCCGCTACTCCTGCACCGATTATACCTATATCGTACTTATCCATATACAATTATTTGATGGCGAAAGGCCCATTTCCATTTAACAGTGTATCGGGTAGCACCTGCTTTTTTTAGGTAAGTAAGCCATTCTTTTTTCTTAAACCCACGAAGCACACTCAAAGGTGCGTCATTTTTTACCAGATATGATTTGGAGAAAAGGCGGGTCAATAGCATAATGGCGTAATGAGCGATAAAATTGCGTTCCAGGTCATTAATCACTAACGTGATTTTTCGTTCAATGGCAAAGCGAATCAACTCTGTTATTTGATCATCTGAGAGGTGGTGTGTAAATAGGCATGCGTGCAGATAGTCGATTTGCTCTATATGGTTTTCTACACTTCGGTAATCGTCGTGTATGAAAGTAAGCGTATCGGGCAAGTGAGATTGGGCATATTGGATGCAATCTTCTTTGAGATCCACACCATATAGATTCATATTAATGCCTTTTTTTTGGGTCCATTGACGAATAACATCGAGCATATCGCCACCACCAGAGCCTATGTCTACCAACGTTTTATTTTCCAAATCAAGCGTTTTTAATGCATTTGTAGAAATGGTATAACCGCCCAATAATTTGTTTATTGTGTGGAGCTCTTTCAAGTTAAGCTCCAAGTCTTTTTGGCTTACCTCACCATCCAAAAATTCTTTGGTATGGGAGCGTTGATTAAACATAGGAAAGCAAAGCAGATTCTAAAGTAAGCCCTGGTCCAAAAGCACAAGCAATAAATTCTTGCTTTGTAGATTGTCTGTTCTTGAGCATTTCTTTGAGTACAAAAAGGATGGTAGCAGAAGACATGTTCCCCTGTTCAGCCAGTATTTTTCGAGAGGCTGTTACTTCAGACTCATCAATGTTTAAAGTACTCTTTATGCCATCTATGATCTGCTTGCCTCCGGGGTGTATAGCCCACCCCACCTGTTGTGGGTCTTTGTCAAACAATAGCTTCTGAGTTAGCGATTTGCTGATCGTTTTAGGCACTGTACCAGAGAGCGTCATTAGAAATCCAGATGGAGATATTTTCCAACTCATCTCATCCTTAGATGCAGGCAATAGGCGAGATTCAAAATCGTGAAGCAGATAAGTAGCATTGTGTTTCTCTGAAGTGATAATCACAGAGGCCGCTCCATCAGCAAATAGGGAATTGGATAGTAAGTAGTCGTCTGCAAATTGGTGCTGAAAATGGAGGGTGCACAGTTCTACAGAAAGCAGCAAAACTGTTCGGTTAGGAGTCGCACATATATCTTTGGCCATTCGTAGGCCTGTTAGTGCTGCGTAGCAACCCATGAAATTGATGTTGTATCGGCGTATAGTTGAAGAGAGGCCCAGTTTCTGTATGAGATCTATCTCTACGCCCGGTGCTTGCATTCCTGTGCAGCTTATGAATATGATGTCCGTGATGTTTTCCTTGTGTTTTAGGAAAGCGGGATTGCTATGCACAGCTTCTTCCGCAAGTGCGAGTGCGTTGGAGTGGTATTTTGCCAGCTTTTCCTCAAGGGATAAAGCGATGAGTTTTTTAATATCGGGCTCTACGCAATGTCTTTTCTTTATTGCACTGCGTGCAGTCAAGAATTTTATTTTACGTTGTACGTCTGAGTCTTCCGTCATAGAAGAGTAGATTTCGGCAAACTTTTCTTGGGTAAGCGAGTGTTTGGGTGCGGCAGTACCTATGTGTTGTATGTAGCTCAAGACTTATGTTAAAACCAAGTAAAGGAAAAATAGATTTAAGACTACAGCAGCTATTACATTCATATACATGGTATGTTTATAGTCTGCGTACTGTGTATCTTTCCAAACCTTACTCGCCCAGTATACGAAATATCCTATGATTGGCATTTGGACTACGGTAAAGACATAGAAGTTGTTGCTATTGGTTACAGAGAAGTAGAGAAAGTAAAACAGGGTTGCTATACCAAACATGATTCCTGCGAATATGAATGTACCTCTGTAGCCTAGTTTATAACTTAAGGTAGTGACTCCGTCTGCCAAGTCGCTTTTGTGCTGGTAAATCTGTGTAAGCGGGTAGATGGCTCCTATTTGGAAGGAAGAGGCCACCATGGGCAAGACAGTATGGAGTTGCAGGCCATATAGATTTGTGGCATTTACGTACCAATGCAGAAAGCTATACCTGGTAAGATAAAAGGTGAAAGCTCCTTGAAATATGAAAATTACGAAAAACCCTATGATTGGGTATTTTTTAAGTCGTATAGGTCGATAGCTATAGAGTCTCGAAGCGAGTATGTATGTGAATACCAGTAGGGAAAATGACTGGTGTATGCTGAGCGAAAGTAGGATAGCCGAAGCGTCAAGAATATTTGCTAACCAGAGCATTTTGTTATTGGGAGGTGGTGGATATTTTAAGCCTCCAACACTTCCTTCGTCTCTGTCGTAGTAGCTATTGAAGATATTACTGGCGGGATAAACGAGTACATGAAGAATAATGAATGTGAGGGATACAATTCTATAGTCTATTTCGGGCAGCTGTGATACGGCAAACCAAAATACCGGCATTAACAACAACGAAAAGTGAAGCCGCAAATGTTTAATGGCATCTATCCACTCTTGTTTATTGCTGGCCATTTAGAGATTTCCTTTTGTTGTGGTTTGGGTGCTACAGGTGGTCCACTCTTTATCTGCTGATTGGCCCAGTATAGGGTCGAGGTAGTAGGAGTATTTTGGATAAAACACTAACTTGCTGTTTTGTGCAAAACACAAGATAGAAAGGGTTGTTAAACAAAATATGCAGCGTGCTGGAAGCATTGATTCTTCAAATGTACGTATAACAAAAAATCCCTTACGCAAAGCACAAGGGATTTTTCAGTATTGTTTCTATGCAAGTGCTACCAATCGTCATCATCGATGAACGGAGTAGCTTCACACGTTGCTTTCAGACCTTCAATTAGCTTATTTACCTGCGTGTTACACGCGATTAGAATTTTGTCATTGCCACGAATGTTCTTCTTAGCATTTAGGTAGTATTCCATGTAGGTTACATCCTTATCTTTTTTTCCAGAGGTATTGGCTTGCACGTGTACAAAGTTTTCAAATTTATATCTGTAACGCTCGTCTTTGAAGCGAAGTTCCATATCAAACTCAAGGGTTCCTGCATCCTGAGTTTGGTACTTATTCAATTCTACTTTTAGTGGTATAGTAACGTATGCTTTTATGGTAGAGCCTTCTTTCCCTTCTGTATCTGCACCTGCTGCATCTATCATTCGCTTCGCTTCACGCTTGCCAAACTCAGTTTGCATCCACGTCATAGCTCTGGTGTAGAGAGAATCATATACAGAGTAGTCGTCACCGCCTAGATCTAAAAATCTTTCTGGCACAATTACATCTACGATTTCTACGTATGTTACAAGTTGTGAAGCACTATCATAGGGCATTCCAACAAAACGGTCATACGGTCTAGCCTCTGCCTTTGGGCGAGTAGAACGAACATAATCTCCTCCAGCATCTGCTCCAAAGTCGAATCCGCCGTCATCACCAAATCCATCATCATCACCCCAATCGTCTCCGCCAGAAGTATCTGTATAATCACTAGTTGTACCCCCTGAACCTTGATCGTAGTCGTAATCTCCGGATGAGTTATCATCGGACCCTGAGTCATTACCCCAACCATCTCCAGAGTCATCCCAAGTTTGGGCATTTGTAGTTAAGCTAAAAGCACCGAAGAGCAGTAGTGTAAAAAGTAATTTATTCATGTGTTATTATAATGTCTAATACGTATTGGCTAATTAGCCTTCTACTATTTAGAAGACAACGAAAATACCGTTTTTTTATTCTAAACAAGTTGGCATTGTGTGGATTAATACCATAAAATGTGACACAATGTGCATATTTCGATGCTTAAGCGTAGTTACTTTGCATCTATATGTGGAATCAGACGATACAATTTAGAGCACTAGCTCTTTTCCTTGTACTCTTTGCTATGGGGTGCACTAGTGGAGACCCCGATGAGGCTAAAAATACCGGTAGTTTAAGTGCAGATGCACATTCGTATGCCAATTTTAATGACGTTCGCGTGAAGCATATTTCTTTGGATTTGGAGGTAGATTTTGATAAAAAGGTGCTATCAGGAAGTGCTACATTGGACATTGACAACATACACAATGGGAAATTACTGGTTCTCGATGTTAGGAAATTATCCATACATGGGATAATTGACGACAATGGAGATACGGCGGCTTTTGCTCTTGGAGAAGAGAGTGCGGTATTTGGAAGTCCATTGAATATCACGATACAACCCGAAACCAAAAGTGTTACGGTATATTATACCACAAGTCCAGATGCAGACGCCTTGCAATGGTTATATCCTATACAGACACTTGGAAAGGAACATCCATTCCTTTTCAGCCAATCACAAGCTATACTTGCACGTACGTGGGTGCCTTGTCAAGACGGCCCGGGTGTTAAATTCACTTACGATGCTACGATAAAGACAGACCCTTCATTGATTGCTCTAATGAGTGCAGAGAATGGCACCACTAAAAATACGGACGGGGTTTACACCTTTAAAATGGAACAACCAATCAGCTCATACTTACTAGCACTAACGGTGGGTGACCTTTCGTTTGCTTCTACAGGAAGAAACTCTGGTGTATATGCAGAACCTGCTATGTTAGACAAGGCAGTGTGGGAGCTTAATGCAATGCAGAGTATGATTGACAGTGCTGAAACACTATATGGTCCATATGCTTGGGGAAGGTACGATGTAGTTGTTTTACCTCCGAGTTTTCCTTTTGGAGGGATGGAAAACCCGCGACTGACCTTTGCTACGCCTACAATAATAGCTGGTGACAGAAGTTTAGTGGCTCTCATCGCACATGAGTTAGCACATAGCTGGAGTGGCAACCTAGTAACCAATGAGACATGGAATGATTTCTGGCTAAACGAGGGTTTTACGGTTTATTTTGAGCAACGTATCATGGAGAAGATTTTTGGAAAGCCCTATGAAAATATGCTTACAAAATTGGGAATGGGTGATTTGGAAAGGACTTTAGAAGAGCTTGAATCTGAAGGGAAAGAGGCCGATACACACTTGTATCTGAATTTGGATGGGAGAGATCCAGATGATGGATTGACGGATGTAGCGTATGAAAAAGGTCGCTTCTTTCTACAAACGGTGGAGACTATTGTAGGCAGAGAACGATTTGATGTGTTTTTGAAAAAGTATTTTACTGAAAACAAATTTAAGACGATGGATACCGAAAGATTTATTGATTACCTCAATACGCACCTGATGTCTACCGAAGAGCAGAACCAACTTAATGCGAATGCTTGGATTTATGGACCGGGCTTGCCAGACAATGCTCCTACTCCTAATTCTACGGAACTGGATCGAGTAGAAACAGCAATTGCAAAATTCAACAACAACAGAATACAAGCAGCTGACATCAATACAGAAGGATATACCACACATCATTGGTTGTATTTCTTACGTGGGTTAAAAGACCTTAGTCTTGAAAAAATGAAAGATTTGGATGCATCCTTTCAGTTTACAGAAACCGGAAACTGTGAAATTGCATGCGATTGGTTCAAACACAGTATAGAGCAAGATTATACACCTGCTTTTCCTGCGATGAAAGAATTCTTAGTTAATGTAGGCAGACGAAAGTTCCTGACTCCCTTATATACAAGACTTGCTGCAACAGATAAAAACAAGAAGTGGGCGAATGCCGTGTACCAAGATGCTAGACCAAAGTATCACTCTGTTGCGTACAATACAATAGACAATATATTGGAATAAACAGCGAATACCTACATTTGCAGCCGAACCAAGTTACTAGTATGAAAAAAATTACTTCATTGGGCTACATTGCTTTTGCTTGCATACTGCTATTTGCGGTGGCTTGTAGCCAAAGCCCATCTGCCAGCATCCATAACTCTTGGAAACTAA
>CAWVTO010000076.1:0-8871 GCA_963932895.1 uncultured bacterium | reverse complement strand
CATCTCTTTTGATAATAGCAGACTTAGCATCTTTTATTTTCGAATTGTTTGATGTTGAAATTCCCATGTGGCTATAGTTTTTTTGCGTATACCAATTAGGTGTATGCAATTAACGTACCAACACGAAATTATGTTGTTGTTAATAATACTATCTACCAATTAGTACTGCAAATATACCAGAATACACCACTAATATATCACTTTTATATCAAAAAAGTCCTATATCGTATCTAGTTAGGCGGTTAAACCCTTGTACTGTAACCCACTTTCCTGCCTCCCCCAAAAACCTTTCAAACCGTTCTTGTTTGCTAAGATAACGAACACTCTACCCCCAAAAAACTCATCTACCTCCCGTACAACCTACATATCACCCGTATAAAACAAACCCTACCCAAAAATTGGGCCAAAAAAATGGGTCATCACGCTAATCGTGACAACCCATTTCTATTGTTTTAATGAAGGCTAGCCCAACCTCTTCTCTACGAGATAGTAAAACGCCGCTCTGTTTTTTAACTTGATGCCTGCTGCACCCATTTCTTTGGCTACTGCACTCACGGCAGCTGCCCCTTTTTCTTTGTCAGACACACCACAATGCTTTACTACAAAGTTGGTACGTACTGTTTCCAGTTCTTTGGGATCTGTACCCGCCACCAATATCATATCGCGTCTACTGGCGATACTTTTTAGTCTATCCACGATAACGTCTAACTTAGCGTTATCTACTCTAGAAACACCTGCTTCACTGATTTGAGCGAGTGCTTTTTCTTTTAACTTTTCTACTGCTTCTGACATTTTTGATTCAATTTATATTGTTAATTAGAATGAGAGAAAAACCTCTCGTGCCGAATTTAAGGCAAGCCATTCGATAATAAAAATATCCTCTTCCTGCTCAAACAGTAATGACACAAACATTACAAAACGAACCTCCTGTACGCTTATTTTACCTCAATAAAATTACGTACATCTTTCATAAAAAGCGGGTTCAGCTTTTTATCCCCTTTCACTTTTAGTCCTTCTACGGTGAGTCCGTTCACATCATCCAAAACAAGTGCGGGTCTGTAGTCTTTCTTCTTTATTTTTATCTTCACGTTTTTCATGGTAAGGCCTTCTACGTGCCGCACATAAAAACCCCACGCTGGCAATTCTCCAAACATGGAAAACTCGGGATACGTATATGGCAACTCAGGTACATCACCTATCCTATCGGTCGGTATATGTGCGTATGCAGCATTACCCCTACCTGGATACACAATAGTAATATCTTCTAAGGTGACATTCTGAACCGGAAAGCCCGGTATGCCCGTAATAGACGAGGGAAACACATTGTGAAAATAGGGCAAGGCAGGTCCTCTCATTTCGTAGGCATAATCGGGTCGTTCGAAAGGGACACTTACTTTTACTCTGCGTAGTGTGATGTTTTTTAATGTGCCGGGTTGTTTGGCTCCCCTAATCTGACCAATTCTAAGAAAGATGGCATTGCCTGTATTGCGAGCTACGACATCTTCTACCAGTATGTTTTCGAGCACACCGCCTTGCATTGCTTCTATGGCTATTGCCGATCTATAGGTATCGTATACCTTAATATTGCGTACCACTACATTGCGTATGTGACTCACCGTAGAAGTACCAAATTTAATGGCACTGGCACTTGATCGTATCGTACAATCTGCTATGTAAATGCTATCGCAAAAATATGTACGGGTCCAATCTTCTGACTTGATACAAATACCATCATCTGCCGAATTAATAGCACACTGCATAATGCGTACGTTTTTAGAATCTACGATGTCTAGACCGTCATTGTTCCAATACGTATCGCTATCTACCGTTATCCCTTGTATGACCAGTTGATTACATCGTTCGTAGGTCTGCACCCAACACGCAGCATTCTTGAGTGTAACACCGGTTATGCGTATATTATCACACTTATAGCTGTACAACAGCTGGGGTCGTATGTTCCACTTGGGTCTTTTTTCTGCCAGGTTATAGTACGCACTATCTATCTCACCTGCATAGAATAGACTATCTATTTTGAGAGCTAAACGGGCTCCTCTGCCATCTATAGTACCCGAACCACTGATGGCAATGTTATTGGCTTCATTTGCCTGTATGAGTGCTTTCCACTTGGCTACCCTATGGTAGTCTGTAGGAGATAGGCTGCCTAGAAGAATCGCATTTTTTGTCAGATGTAAATTAACATTAGATTTTATGAAAATAGTGCCGCTTACAAATCTACCTCTAGGAATAATGACCCGACCTCCTCCCTGAGAAGACGCCTCATCTATAGCTGCTTGTATGGCTCGTGTATTGAGCGTATAGCCATCTCCTATGGCACCGTAGTCTACTATGGAATAGTCTTTGGCACATAGAGAACCAAACAAAAAAACCAAACATATACTTACTACTGTTCTTAACTGCTGCATTTTGAGTGGGCAATATACTCGTGTCTACTGACATTGTAAGTCCCACGCATTGATCATTTATCTCTAACGACCATTTGGTTAACTATCGCTCTTGGTTGTAAGTTCGTAGCCAAGTGAATATTAGTCGTCTTATATCCTATGCAACTGTACTCCTGAGCTGCTGCGTGGCCTTTGGGTTTTGGAGTGGATACTCACCTTCCTTAGGAGAACAGCAACAAACGGCACAACTGCCTCAAGCTCGTGCCTTACTGGCCACGGATTTTACGGGCTTGGCAGATTTTCAACGGGTTGTAGCATTGGAGTACAGACAGACCGAAGACTCTACACATGGAACCGTAGATTTGGTATACGAAAACAATGGCGACGTAATACGCAGCTCTCTATCTGACGGTATAACCCAAGGCGATATTTCGGATGCTCGCAACGGAAGTATTTGGGATAAAGTGAGGCTAACTTGCTCGTCTCCCTATGCCGTATGGAACCGAAAAGAACTGAGCCAGGTATATATGCTCGCTAGGCACAGACCTACGCTCTTTGGAGAGAACGATGCTGCATTTTATGATCTAGCCAAAACAACCATGCGGCAGATTGTGGCTACAGATGGAGCGTTCGCTAATTTTCGGGATAGCCTAGAAAAAGGGTACATCAACACCTTCAATCATATCACTGCACAGGCTTTGATAACTGCTTTGTACGGTGAAAAAATAGCCGACTACGTGGCTACAGTACATGAGCTGCATCATATGCCACAATTGGTATCTGGTCTGTTTAGCAAAGCACAATTGAATGATACGCTCAATTTTCCGGTAGACAACTATGTAGACATCATCAATAACGAACTCGGGCAGGAGCTCGGAAAATTCTTGAAAGCCAAGCATAACATAACCAAAAAGACCAAGTGGACACCCCAACTTACTGCTACTTTTTTGAATACGCTACACGACTACTATGCTGCGTCATTTCATATAACCATAGCACCCTACACCGCAAAAGATCCGTTGATTATTCGGTTTTCTGATAAACTAAAAACCATACAAAAAGGGAAGTCTTATATCTAAGCGACATCATCAATTCACCATAAAATGCACATAAATAAACGGTTATATTTCTGGCTAAACATAAAACTACTGGCGGTAGTAGTGGGCTTTTTTCTGCTGCAATCTTGCGGCGATTCTAGTGACCGTACTCCCGTACTAGAGGCCAGTGAATACTACTCGTCTGCTAAGCCCTGCACACGCTGGTGGTGGTTTGCCACCGCCATACAAAAACCCGATATAAAACACCAACTGGACTGGGCAAAAAAAAACAATTTTGGCGGAGTAGAAATAGCGTGGGTATACCCACTCTATCGCTACCAAAAAATGTATGCCAGAGCCTACGGAAGACAGTACCCAATAGATAGTTCTGCACAAGAATGGCTGAGCCAGGAGTGGACAGACATGGCCGTATATACCAAGCGGTATGCCGACACGATAGGCTTGTCGTGTGATTTCACATTTGGCAGTGCGTGGCCCGTAGCTGGAACCGAAATAAGCAAGAAAAACAGAACCCAAATCTATGGCGATTCCAGTTTTCAGCAGCTACTTACCTTCTCGTGGGCATGGCCAGACACCATGTACGTCATAGATCACCTCAATGCGGATGCCTTCGAAGAATTTGCAGCTCCCATAGCCAACGCTTTGAAACCTGCTTTTGGAGGATCTAAGTCTGCTTTGTTTACCGATTCTTGGGAGATAAAACTGAATGCAACCAATAAGATTTGGACCGCTGGATTTGGGACTACGTTCAACGAGCGTTTTGGCTACGACATCGTTCCTTTTATGAATGAAGGCATAGATTCATTCCCAGATGTGCGGTATGACTACATGACCCACCTGGACCGCTACGTAACCACTGGTTTTTATGAACCATACGTGGCCAAATGCAACGAACTGGGTGCTTGGTCTAGGGTGCAGTGCTTGGCTGCTCCTACTGATGTAATGACGACCTACTCCTTGGTAGATATACCGGAAACGGAGAGTATGCTCAATAACCCGAACTACTCGCGTATTGTAAGTTCTTCTGCCTGCTTGGCGAGCAAGCGACTGGTCTCTAGTGAGACATTCACGTGTATGTACGGATTTCCCAGTACGTACTTGCACCACGAACAAACTGCCGACCTCAAAATGGTAGCAGATGCCATGTTTGCTCATGGTGTAAACCACCATGTATACCACGGGATGCCGTACAACCCAATGGGTTCTGATACCAACACTTTTTTTGCCACTACGTACTTTGGCCCAGGGGGCAGCTTAACCCCGGAGTTGCCCGCGTTCAACACCTACATGGAAAAAGTATCAGGCTACATGCAAATAGGCAAAACCTACAGTGACGTAGCGGTATACATACCCCACGAAGATGGCATAATGAAAGGAGCCTACCCACCCGAGAAACAACGTGTATGGGTATGGGGAGCATACGAGTTGAGGTACATAGACCCACCGGCAGAACTCGAAGGCTATCACCCCTTGTGGATCAATAGGCACTTCTTAGAAAAAGCGACTTTCAGCAATGGTAGACTGGAGGTAGGAGATGCATCGTTTTCTATGCTGTATATAGATGTAGACTATATGGATGATAGAGCGTTAGAACGAATAGTACACTTGGCCAAACAAGGATTGCCGGTTTGTATAAAGAACGCTCCAATGCAACCGGGTAAGGTAAAAAACAGTGCGTATGGCGTATGGTTAGATGAGCTAATGCTGCTGCCCAACGTTTCTCAAAAATTTGAAAAAACCACTAAAAATGCTCCTTTGCTGCAAGCAGATAGCTTACCACAGTACTGGTGCAAGGTAGACAAGGAAGGAAACGCATACCTCTTTCTGGCCCAGTGGAAGGCCAAAAACTTGGTGTATCCTATCTACGGTGGCCAATCGTATACCAACACGAATGACACCCTCCAACTTGCGATTAACTATAAGGGAAATCAACGTACAATAGACGTGGTTTTCAAACCGTACCAATCTGTATTGATACACGTATCGCCGGATGGCACAACACGATTTTTGGACATAGGGTACACCCCTAACGTTCCTGTAGTACAACCCAGAGAAAAGCAACGCACCTATTTTTAACCCATGAAAAAGAACCACCAAAAAGAGAATAGACGTAGTTTCATAAAAGATAAACTATGGAAGGGTATGTTGCTGGCGATAAGTGGATCGCTCCCTACGGTTGCCCGTGCTACAGCGGACCAAGAACACCTGCCCGCAGCTATATACACTGCCGATGGAGAAACCATTGACTGGGCCAAAGTGAAAGGTATGTTTACGCTTGCCTCTGTGCGGCGTCATTTCAATACGGCCAGCATAAGCCCGTCTCCCAAGGTAGTACAAGACAAAACGATAGAAACCATACGCTATGTAAACCGGTATGGATTGGAAGAACACAAGCGAGTAGAATCTGTTAGACTAAAACTGGGCCAACTGCTCAACGCCCCGCCAGCACAACTGGCCATTACCCGCAATACGACCGAAGGCATGAACATAATAGCCCGCAGTATTGGCTTGCAAAAAGGAGATGAAGTCATCATCACCAACCAAGAGCACGTGGGTGGAGCTGCTCCATGGCTTACTCTTCAAAATGAAATCGGTATTAACGTAATTGTTATAGACATTAATAGCAATGAACAAAACACCTGTACGCTTCTTGAGCGTGCCATTACACCACGTACCAAGGTGATCTCTGTTTCTCACATTACCTGTGCCACCGGATATGTTCTCCCTGTAAAGGACATTATAGCCTTGTGCAAAAAGCACGGGGTACAATCGGTGATAGACGGAGCTCAAGCTGTGGGCCAAATACCGGTAGACCTCGGCTACCTCAATCCTGATTTTTATGCGGCAAGTGGTCACAAATGGTTGTATGGCCCAAACGGTACAGGCATTTTGTACCTCAACAAAGACTTCTTGCAGAACACGGGACCGCTCTTCAGCGGAGCGTATACCGACCGTACATTTGACCTCGATGCGGGTATCATAGACTATGTACAAACCGCCAGCAGATATGAATATGGCACTATCAATGCACCCATCATGGCGGGCTTGGGAGCGGCAGTAGATTTTGCCCAGAGCATGGGTATAGCACAGATTGCTGATCGCTGCAAACAGCTATCAACACGCTTTTATAATGGCATAAAAGGGCACAAAAACATAACCATCTTAACGCCTAAAAAGGAGAAGTACAGAGCAGCTATGGTCACCTTTAGAATAAACGGCACACTGAGTGCTGAAGTATGTAGAAAATTGATACAGGAAGAAGCGACCGTACTTAGGAATGTCCACGAAAACAACCTAAATGCCATTCGAGCATCTTTTGCCATTTTTACGAGTGAAGAAGAAGTAGATGAACTTGTAGCGAGAATTCTAGCTTTTGCAGAGGCGAACGAGTAATACCTCTGCCACGAAGCCTAGCCACTACTATGCGGTAACAAGCAAATCGTGTGTAACAGCGTACTTGAATAGGTCTATGGCTGTTTTGCATCCTGTTTTCTTTATGATGCTTTTGCGGTGATTGTTTACCGTATAGGGACTAATGGATAATGCCGCGGCAATACCCTTGGTGGTAAGTCCATCGCATATCATACCAAAAACAACCAACTCTTGTGGGCTCATAGCCTTGGGCATAAAAAACCGTTCATCCGTTTCTTTTTTTGCCAGCTGTTTCAAATAGACCTGTGGCACATAGGTTTCTCCAGACAGTACGTTGTGTATGGCTTTATACAGGTGAACCAATGGTTCTTCTTTGAATACATAGCCATCTCCACCGAGGGCCAACACTCCTTTGATACTAAAGGCATCCTTCAAGGAAGACAAAACCAGCACCTTTATTTCTGGATAAGTTGTCTTGATCTGTTTGAGTACCTGAAAACCGATGGCATCTGTGAGCCGTAGGTCTACCAATACCATGTCTACTGCTTTCTTAGCCAAGAATTTCCAAAAGTCTTTGGTAGCAGAAAAGGATTTTACTACTTGTACTTTAGCACTGCCGAAGAGGACATCCTCTAAGCCTCGGAGAAATATGGGGTGATTATCTAAAATTACAATTTTTTTAATTTTTTCCACGTTGGTATCATTTGGTATTTTCATTGATGGTCCTTTTATATATCCTTTTAAAAACCATCGTAAACTAAAAGAAAGAGGTCGGGTATACACCCGCCTCTTTCTTTGCTAAAAAACATACTGTTTTAGCTAACAACTAGTGTATCAGTAATTGCTTTATTTCTCTATTGTCTCCTTGCTCCAAAGCCACATAATAGGCTCCATTGCTGAGTGCTTTGGTATCTATGCTATGTACCCCATTGTCAAATGCCAGTGCTACACTGGATTGTACTATTACACCAAGCGAGTTGTAGATGAAGATATTCAAATCCTCATCAGAACTGCTCGATACCCGTAGGTTTACGTTGTCGCCTGTATTGGGATTGGGATACACCACAAAGCTCATAAACGGTTGCTCACCCTGCTCTTTTTTCAAGGTTAATACCTTGAAAGACTCTGTAGTTCCATCAAAATCATACTGGCGTATTTGGTAGTATATTCTATCTGCTACTGCACCTGCTATCTGAGCATCTACAAAGCGGTAACTGAGTGTTGCATTGGAGTTGCCTCCTCTAGCTTGGCTAGCTACAGTACCGGCCAACTCAAAGTACTCACCATCCATACTGCGGTAGACATCAAAACGTTCGTTGTTGATCTCTGAGGCGGTGCTCCAGGTTACGAGGGCATCGGCTCCGGCCCATACGGCAGCTTGCTCTATGAGGTCTACTGGTAGAGGAGTGGTATATATTCTTTGGTAATCTTCTACCTCACCGTTGGTAAATGATGTGCCTGTAATAGCGGCGGCGGCATCTGCTGCACTAGTGGCTGCTACTACACGGTAATCTATTGTGCCCATATAGCCATTTAATGCGGCTGGCGATAGCGTGATAGTCGTACTACCTGCTGCTGTAAATGTATGGCTCCCGGTCTGTACAATCGTAGCCGAAGAGGTCACTATGTGTACATAGTAGAATGCTGTAGTAGCAGAAGATGCACTTAGGGTGATGGTATGGTCTATGGTACCTCCACCTACAGGTGGCATTGTAAATCCATCGTCTCCTGTAGCGTCTGCTGTAGCTACTGCATTACTGGTGCCCGTAGGCTCGGCACTTACTGCACTCCCTAGCCATACGCTACCGGTAGCATCTGGTGTACCATCAAGATCGGTATCGGTATAGATAGCACTCACTGTGGTAAACAAGCTATTGTCTCCAAAATCGGAAAATGTTTCTCCTATGCCAACACCCAATGCTGTAATGCCCGCTATCATGGTACCGCTGAGTGTACTGTTTTCTGCAAGACCACTGGCTCCGGTTGTACCACCTAGGTTGACCCACTGAGTACCGTCCCAGCCTACCAAGCGTAGGTGA